>DASXOT010000040.1:0-2577 GCA_036494065.1 Chitinophagaceae bacterium | reverse complement strand
TGTATGGGCTGCATTCACCATAACCTTTATAATCGCCGGCATGGATAACTACAATAATACTTTCTGCATTGTACTGTGTCCCAAGTGAAATAATAAAAGGTTCTTTTAAAGGAATGATCAGTTTATAAATCCCAATACTTTCGATCTTCAAATTTTTTTTGGTCATTCTGCGTAATTACTAAAATGATATTCGCAGCCCTGCGGAAACCGTTCCCACAAGAGGTGCATTATTATTTATAAAAAGATATTTGCTGGGATAGTCAGTAGTAGGAATCCACATTTTAGCTTCCGAATAAAAATAGAGATCACCCCCGATGGGTATTTCCCATCCGAGGCCAAGATCAATAGTAAGGCGTTTAAAATGTCCCGCGCCATTGACCGGCTGTTGAGGAAGATTATACAAAGAAGTATCAACGGACAACGAATAGATATTTGATGCCTGGCCAAAGATTAGCCCGAACCCGGAAATCGTGTAAAGATTCCACTTTGACTCGGCGTCATTGGTACCTACCACATAATATTTCCATCCAAATGAGATTTGTATCAGGCGAAGTTGCGCTCTGTTGACGAAAAAGATATCCTGGGGTGATGTTGAAGATGATTTCGCACTAGCCGATAAGGAGTTTTTGAAATTTCCATTGGAATAATAACAAAGCGAGGCGTATAGACCGTTTTTTTGCGTAAGATGCCAGTTTAGAATAACGTTTTGACCGAAGGCCCAAAACCGCTGATCTTTTTTAAAGCTTCTTTCTAGTGAGATATCCGTTGCGAGACTAAAGCGGATCTGCGAAAAAATAAACTGAGGTAGAAAACAGGCGATAATTACCGATATTGTTTTTATTTGCTTCAACCGCATTAATAATGTGCAATGTTAAACAATTGATGAAAAATAACAGAAAGTGAAAAACGGAAGCAGGAATGAATAAGCAATAATGTTATTTCATGATCTTTAGCTCCTTAATCACATTTTGAGCTCCGCCTAGTTTATCAATGCACCAAAGCACGTACCTGATGTCAACGCAAATCGTACGGTTAAGATCTTTGTCAAAGGCAATTTTATGACTTAATGCTTCATAATTACCGTCGAACGCCAGGCCTATCAGCTCGCCATTGGCATTGATTACCGGGGAACCCGAGTTACCACCCGTAATATCATTTGTGGTAATAAAACCGATCACAAGATCGTTCGCGGTTTTGTCCAGATACTGGCCAAAATCCTTTTTCTTCATTAGTTCAACGGCTTTTGAAGGAAGATCAAATTCATAATCACCCGGGATATATTTTTCGAGAACACCTTTTGAAGTGGTTATATAATTGTAATGCACTGCGTCTCTTGGATTATAACTTTTTACATTGCCAAAGCTTACCCGCATGGTGAATGTAGCATCCGGATACATTTTTTTTGCCTTAACCGTATCCATTTGCATAATGCCTTTTAAATATAATCGCCCCAGTTCGTTGTTTCTTACATTGAATTGTTGATAAATTGGCAGGTACTTGCCCGTATAATTTTTGGTGAAAGTGCTGACAAAATCAAATGCCGGGTCTTGCTGCAATTTATTTGCGTCCGGATGAGATAAAAAATCACCCCACCTGGCATCATCAAAGATCATTGTCGTACTAAAAACATCAGCTGCAAATTTTTTGTACGTATTTTCATCTTTTAAATCCCCGTACTGACTCCGAAGATTATTGTAAAACCCCTGTGGTTGCTGATCCTGTGGAATGTCCTCATAATACATTTTTGTAACCGCCCCAAGGATATTTTGATCCGAGACTTTATTCTCTTCTTTTAAGAATTCTTTTCGATAACCGTCTACCATCGCCAACGCCTTTTTAGCATCCGCTGCGTTCGCTTTCGGACCTATGAGCGCATTTTCCACCTGCAATAAGGAACTCGAAAATTCGACCAGGGGAGAACCATAGATCCCTTCATTCATATACATCCTGGTCTTTGAATAAGGCCGCCAGTCATCGTAAGCTTTTTCCCAATCCGTAAAAATATTTTCATATTCAGGTTTGCCTTTTGCCCAGGCAATAAATTTTTCTTCAGCTTTTTTCTTTTGGTCATAAATGTCGTATTTGATCAATTGCTTGCTTTCGCCATCATAGAATTTCCAGTAATTCGCGATGCTCGCATAAGAGGAGGCCAATTGCAATTTAATTGCAGGATCTTTTTTCATTTCTGCAAACATATACTTCAGTCTCATATCGCGAAGCTTGACCAGTGTAGGGTTATCAATATCTATTTTCTGCTTTACGCCCAGAGAAGTTTCATATCGATTCGTGCCGCCAGGATACCCATAGATCATAGCATAGTCTCCATCTTTAATACCCTTGATGGAAACAGGTAAGAACCATTTTGGTTTTAACGGAAGGTTTTGGATCGAATACTTTGCGGGCTTGCCATTTTCGCTGCTATATACACGAAAGATTGAAAAATCGCCGGTATGACGCGGCCATTCCCAATTGTCCGTGTCACCCCCGAACTTACCAATGCTTTCAGGTGGCGCTCCTACTAACCGGATGTCTTTATAACGCTGGTATACGAAGACCAGGAATTGGTTGCCCTTGAAT
>DASXOT010000039.1:0-4172 GCA_036494065.1 Chitinophagaceae bacterium | reverse complement strand
CTTTGAATATTGTTGATCAGCGGGGTACGGAATTTTGAAATTTTTAAAACTCATAGTGTGAATTTTACACAATGTGTGCGAATATACAGGCAAAAAATTTACCAGTCAATGTGTTATTCAAATGGCAGGCGTAAAAAAGCTATTTTGCTGTTTTCTCACAGCAACTAATAACGATAATTTATCGGTTAGATTTTTTTACTGGTTTTTTTATTTCTTTCTTTTTAATCTCTTTTTTCTTTGGAAATGTTCCTTCGAATACACACTCGACTCCCCTATGCGAACCACAGCCTTCCAGTTCCGTCATTGTCACGGACGAAGAGGTAAAGCTGAATTGAAGTACACAAAAATCACTTCCACCCCTATAAACGGCCATATTAGCAGATGTAAAACTCGCCTCCCCTCTTATCTCACCTGTGCAATTATTTTTCTTTTCAAAATGGACAAAGAATGCAATTCGCCCCTGTTTCTTATCGTCGCGAACTGAAACGAGGTTCCACTTGTCTTTTTCATAGTCTCCTGAATACTTACTTTTCCTGGGCAATGATTCGATCGGGTTGATCAACTCCACTTTTTGCTCATCCAGTGCATCAGTCATGATTAGCAAAAAAGACCTGGCGGGTTCGTTAAGCACATAAACGTTTTTACCCTCTTTGATGATTCCATCCGGATTTTTTCGGCTTATGTTTTTTGAAATGGTATAGTGCTTGTCAATACTGAAGAATTGTTGTGTGGCGGGATTGGCATCAGGCACCAGGACGGGCATTCCCGTGATGAAGTTATTTTTCTTGTCGAAACAAAAAAGCACGATTGATTTTCTATCATCCGAGAGGGTCTTTACAAACAAATAACTGATTCCATCCGGGGATGATATGCGGCCGAGCGGATACATTTTTGGTTTTTCGGATTTGCCAAGGATTTTTCCCAGCGAACTGTCGGGGATAAAACGATTCAGAACTTTATAACTTATCAATAAAGTGTCCGTTACCTTTTTTATGACTGATGTATCAGCTACCTGGTAAGGAAGAGTCGCGGATTCAAATGTTTTAATAAAATCCCCAATTTTCACAGGTTCCTCCCCTGAAAGAGAGACCTTTTTTTTATGAGAGCACGCCAGCAGAGTAAAAAGCGCAAAGGCAATCAATCCAAACTTAACTTTCATATCCTGGTCCAATTAAAACCGAATTTACTTCTTTCTTTTTTTAAAATTGTTTGATTTTTTCACTATTTAATTATTTTTTTTTAGATTTGTCTAAATTTAAATTTAGACATGTTTAATTTCTCTACCAGTGAAGAAAATTATATCAAGACAATTTATCACCTGCAAACGGGTCAACATACGGTTACGACCAATGCCGTTGCTGAAAAACTAAATACCCGCCCTGCTTCTGTAACAGACATGATGAAAAAACTGAAGGCTAAAAAATTGCTTCATTATCAACCATACCAGGGTTTTCGGCTAAGCCATGAAGGTAAAAGAGTGGCATTGGATGTTATACGCCGGCATCGGCTTTGGGAATTTTTTCTTGCTGAAAAATTGAAATTTAAATGGGATGAAGTACATGCGCTGGCCGAAGATTTGGAACATGTCAGCAGTAAAAAATTGATCGATAAGCTGGATGATTTTTTGGGCAATCCAAAGTTTGATCCACATGGTGACCCAATTCCAAATAGCCTGGGAAAGATCGACGACAGTGAACAAATAAGCCTCGCTGATTTACCCATGAATAAAATTGCAGAAGTCAGGCGCGTTATCAATCAATCCGGCGAATTACTCGAGTTGTTACAGCATAAGAAGATAACTATAGGCGCCAGGATCGAAGTAAAAAGAAAATTTCATTTTGATCATTCGATCGAGATCAAACTGCGTCAGCAGCCACCTTTTTCCATTAGCCAGCAATTGGCTAAAAACATTTATGTATCCTGATGAAGAATCACAATACTCATATCTCATTGAGCGAAGTCCACGGCAGTGTTGATACCACTCTTGCATCCCGCCCTGTTTGGAAGAAAGTGTTTTCTTTTTTTGGTCCCGCTTATTTGGTTAGCGTGGGCTATATGGACCCTGGCAACTGGGCAACCGATCTTGCTGGTGGCAGCAAGTTCGGTTATTCACTCATTTGGGTTTTGTTGATGAGTAACCTAATGGCATTATTACTGCAAAGTTTATCGGCCCGGTTAGGAATTGTAAGAGGAAGGGATCTTGCACAGGCCAACCGTGAAACATATCCCAAATACATCAACCTGGTTTTGTATATTCTCGCAGAAGTTGCTATTGCTGCTTGTGATTTGGCTGAAGTATTGGGAATGGCTATCGGTATTCAACTGTTGACCGGGCTTCCATTATTGTATGCGGTTCCTATCACTGTGTTTGACACATTTCTTTTTCTATTGCTACAACGATTGGGCATCCGAAAAATGGAAGCTTTTATCATAGGATTAGTTGCCATTATCGGTTTCTCATTTCTCACAGAGATTATTTTGGCAAAGCCTAATCTTGCGCAGGTAGTGAAAGGATTCGCACCTCATATTCCCAGCGATGAAGCCTTGTATATTGCAATCAGCATTATCGGCGCTACCGTCATGCCCCATAATTTATACCTGCATTCTGCTCTGGTACAGACAAGAAAATTTAAAAGAGATGACAAAGGAATTCGGCGGGCGATCAAATTAAATTTTATCGATTGTACCATCGCACTAAATCTTGCATTCTTTGTCAATGCGGCAATACTGGTGCTGGCAGCTTCCGTATTTTTTTTCAGAGGAAGAACAGATGTAGCCGCGATAAAAACTGCTTACGAATTATTGAGTGGCTTTTTAGGCACCCATCTTGCCCCGACCCTTTTTGCTGTCGCCCTGATCGCTGCAGGGCAAAGCTCAACCATCACCGGCACTCTTGGCGGGCAAATAGTGATGGAAGGGTATCTGCGACTACGCATAAATCCATGGATAAGGAGATTAATGACGAGGTTAATCGCGATCATTCCCGCAGTGATTGTTATTCTCGTCAACGGTGAAAATAATATAGACAGCCTTCTTATACTAAGCCAGGTTGTATTGAGTCTGCAATTGAGTTTCGCGATCATACCGTTAATTCATTTTGTAAGTGATAAAACCACCATGGGAAAATTCGCGATTAAGCCATTGACCAAATTTGCCGCCTGGATAGTTACGGCAATCCTGGTTTATTTAAACCTTCGGATGGTTGTCGAACAGGGTGCCGGCTATTTTACCAGCTCAGATGATATTCTTTTGAAATTAGCTATTCTCACTGGTGGTTTGTTGTTTGTAGCTTTACTGGTTATTTCCTTTGTATATCCACTTATGAGTAAAAAGAGACGTGATATTCCCGAGGTGCATGTAGAGGCCAGCGAACTGCAGAGGATTACCGTTCCGGTATTTAAACGAATCGCGGTGGCTCTTGAGTTTAGTGAAAAAGATGAAAAGCTTTTATCCTATGCTATCGGGCAGGCGCAGGCGAAAACTTCATTTGTGCTTATTCATGTTGTCGAAAGTGCGTCTTCGAAGATATTGGGAAAAGATACAGACGACCTGGAGTCCCGAAGCGACCAGGGACATATTGATTTTTATGCGCGGCGATTTATTCAAATGGGTTATGATGCGAAAGGCGTTTTAGGTTTTGATCACAGGGCAAAGGAGATTGTTCGTATCATCAAAGAGAATGAGGTAGATATGCTTGTTATGGGCGCACACGGGCATGCCGGAATCAAAGATTGGCTTTACGGACAGACTATTGACTCAGTGAGACATGAGCTAAAGATACCTGTTTTGGTTGTTCACGTTTAATCGAAAAATCGATCTCTTAACAGGACAGTTGCGGTCCAATTTTTTTGCTAAATAAGAATTAATTTGAAATTTATTAATCAAGTAAGGATGAAAATAACATTGACTGCTTTATTCAGTGTTGCGACTACATTTCTCTTTTGCCAGGATTTTAGCCCGGTCGATCGACAAAAGACCCGCGACCAGGTCATGAATAGCAACGCAGACACTTATTACCCCAAATTGCTTCGCCGTTACGAGCAGTTTGATACATCGCTGACTCCGGATCAATATCGCCTTCTCTACTACGGCTTTGTTTTCCAAAAGGAATACAGTGGATATAATGATAACCGCTCGAAAGAAATACAAGACCTGATCAAATACAGGAACTA
>DASXOT010000038.1:0-2401 GCA_036494065.1 Chitinophagaceae bacterium | reverse complement strand
TTGATGTTTAAACGTCAAATTTGTAAAGGAACCAAATATGAGGATAGAGATTATTTCAGGAAGCCCGCGTCCTAACAGTCTAACGCATCGTGTAGCATTGCACCTGCAGAAATTGTTATGGCAAAAGGCAGAACATGAAGTCGGCGTTATACATTTAAAGGACTGGAACTTGCCGGCATTGAGATCGGTCTTTGTTTCGGTTGAAACTACTCCCGCTGAATTCAGGCCACTGGCAGAAAAAATGTTCAGAGCCGACGCATTTATTCTCGTCAGTCCCGAATACAACGGAAGTTATTCTCCCGCAATGAAAAACCTGATCGACCATTTTCCCAAGCAGCACCATAAGCCATTTGGAATCGTAACGGCTTCAACCGGTGCCTTAGGCGGTATCCGTGCTTCACAGCAAATGCAGTTGCTAATAAACGCGCTCTTTGGCATTGCATCACCTTACATGCTAATTGTTGGCAGCGTAGAAAAGAAATTCGATGCGGAAGGTAATTTGCTTGAGCCGGCTTTTCAAAATAACATACATAACTTCATTTCAGAGTATTTGTGGTTAGCAGAAAACCTAGTGAAATCAAAAGCGGCGTGATTGCGAATGACGGGTTGTGAATTGGCAATAACATTGCTAAGTAGTATTCACTATTTACCATTAACAATTGACAATTCATCATTAACAATTGACAATATAAATAACAATATCATGAAATCAATATTACATAAAGCAAATACAAGAGGCCATGCGAATCATGGCTGGCTCGATAGTTATCACACATTTAGTTTTGCGGCGTATCATGATCCCCAAAGAATCCATTTCGGGGCATTGCGCGTACTAAACGACGATTCGGTTTCCGGCGGCATGGGCTTCGGCGCTCACCCCCATGATAATATGGAGATCATATCCATTCCAACATTCGGCGATCTCGAGCATAAGGACAACATGGGCAACGTGCAGGTGATAAAGCAAGGCGACGTGCAGGTGATGAGTGCAGGAACAGGAATTCAGCATGCTGAAAAAAATAAAAATGCAGACAAAACAGTTAAGTTTTTCCAGATCTGGGTTTTCCCAAACCAAAAGAACGTGAAGCCCAGGTACGACCAGAAAAATTTTAGTGATGAGGACAAGCACAACAAGTTATTGACGGTTGTTTCTCCATTGGGCAGCAGTGATGGCGGTGTGCAGATACACCAGGATGCATGGTTTAGCCTGGGCAAACTGGACAAGAATTTTGCCACAACTTATCAGCTCCATAACAAGAAAAATGGAGTCTATGCATTCGTGATAGAAGGCGATGTAACTATTAATGATGAAAGATTAAATCGCCGCGATGGATTGGAAATTACGGAAACGGACAAGCTGGAAATTAAGGCAGATAGTGATGCGGAGTTGCTGCTCATGGAAGTGCCGGTGTAAAGAATGGGAAATTGGCAGATTGGGAAATTTTGAAATTGTTCTTAACGATTAAAATTTTCCATTCTCCCAATTCCAAAATTTCAAAATCTAAAATATGCCTCAATACAAAACAGTCGAAGCGATTATTGCTCCACCTCCGCCTCATATGGTGGGTGATGGATTCAGGGTGCATAATTTTTTTCCAAATAGCAGGTTGATCGATAAAAAAAGAATGAGCCCATTTTTTTTGCTGGACTATAATTCTAAGGTTGAATTTTCGCCCAGTGAAACTCCGCGTGGAGTAAGCGTACATCCTCACCGTGGCTTTGAAACAGTAACTATTGCTTATCACGGAAAAGTTGCACATCACGATAGCGCCGGCAATAGCGGCGTGATCGGCGAAGGAGATATTCAATGGATGACAGCCGCATCGGGACTGCTGCATAAAGAATATCATGAAAAAGAATTCAGCCGGCAGGGCGGTTTATTTCAAATGGTTCAACTGTGGGTTAATCTTCCTGCAAAATATAAGATGACGACACCCAAATACCAGGAGATAACGCAAAAAATGCTCGGTGTTTATCAATTGCCCAATGATAAAGGCGTGATTGAAGTAATTGCAGGTGAATATAAAAGCCCTGGTGAGTTGACTCCCTCGGTAAAAGACCGATGTTTCGGGCCGGCTTCTACTTTTACACCCATGCATGTTTACAATGCGCGATTAAAGGCGGGTGCGGAAATTGAATTGAATTTTCCAAAAAGTTTCAATACAGGGATTCTTGTTGTTGATGGCAGCGCGGTAATTAACGGGCAAGTTGCGCCTGGCGATCATTTTGTATTGTTTAAAAACGAGGGAGAATTGATAAAGCTGGTAGCTAATGAAGATACCGTATTGCTGGTATTATCCGGTGAACCTATCAACGAACCGATTGCTCAATATGGGCCATTCTTGATGAACACATGGCAGGAACTGGAGCAGGCGATCGATGATGTCAATGCTGGCAAATT
>DASXOT010000037.1:0-1722 GCA_036494065.1 Chitinophagaceae bacterium | reverse complement strand
CGCAATTCTCCATCCACAGTTGGCAGCCAAAGTGCTTGCTAACCATCGACTGAGGTCTGTGGACTATGAACCGTGGACTATTGACACTCCCGGCTCCCGGCTCATGACTGCCCGCCCTCCTCCTCATTTTCCACATACTTCATCATCGCTTCTTTTCGTTAGAGTGTTTTCAAGTATTTTTGTCGTTAATCAAACCCCAATGAATGGAGCGTCCTAAGGGAAAACTTATCGCTGTTGGAGGAGCCGAGGATAAAGGAACTGATTTAGAACGAGGGCAGATCTCACGCAATAATCTCAATTTTTTTGAGTTGGGTATTCTTCGCCGCATTGTTGAAGAAGCCGGAGGACCTTCGGTGAGAATAGAAATTGTTACTACCGCTTCCATCATTCCAAATGAAGTAGGCGAAAACTATTTGAATGCATTTGGGAAGATTTCCTGCACCAACGTTGGGCTTATGCATATTCGTAACCGGCAGGATGCGATGAAAGATGAATATCTTGAACGAATTCGCCATTGCGATGCGGTAATGTTCAGCGGCGGCAACCAATTACGTTTAAGTGCCACATTTGGCGGCACTGATTTTTTAGATATGCTGTTAGACCGTTATCAAAATGAAAACTTCGTGGTAGCGGGTACAAGTGCAGGTGCCATGGCCATGAGCAATACCATGATCTATGAAGGCAATGCAACGCAGGCACATTTGAAAGGGGAAGTAAAAATTACTACGGGTCTGGGTTTTATCGACGATGTAATTGTTGATTCGCATTTTGAAAAACGTGGCCGCTTTGGAAGACTCGCGCAGGCAGTGGCATCAAATCCACAATGCATTGGCATCGGTTTGGGAGAGGATACCGGAATGTTGATCCTCGAAGGCAACAAGATGGAAGCCATTGGCAGTGGCCTGGTGATTATCATAGATGGACACGACATTGGACATTGCAATATTGCCGATATACCCGACGGCAACCCAATCAGCATTGAAAACCTAAAAGTGCATTTTTGTGAAAAAGGAAATGGCTATTCCCTGCACGAACGAAAATTTTTAATGGAGGCGAGAGAAGGTGCGCTGGTCAGAAAGCAGGTAAATGTGGAATAGTCAAATGCAACAGTCTTATTGCGATGAAACTATTTAAGAGTAATACTGCACGCTTATTTCTTTTTTTATCAGTTATAAATCTTATCATTTTTTTCTTTAGAGACAATTTCGCTATCATCGGTATGGTACCTATTCATCTTTGTATTCTGAGCCTGCCAAGAAATGGAAACAGCTTACCCGGGACTATTCCGTGCAGGAACAGGTCCGCGCAGAAGAGATCCTGAACAGTATATTTGATTTAAAGGATAAGTCCACGCGATTCAAAATCCTCACAATTGGAAAGTTGCTTTACAATCGTTTCCACCGGTTTGCGGGCGGACATTCGCCCAGCCTCTCTGTTTCTCCGACGCGTGAATTTGAAATGCTGAATGCCTCTGATTCGCTGCGAGTTTGGTGCGGCGATTTTGCCGGGATGTTTGCCTTTTTTTGTAACGCCCTGATATACCGGCCAAAAAATAAAGCGTTATTTTTTACCAACAACATGGTATGAAGAGGTCAGTCCTGTTCATCAGACCAATTTTTATTTTTACATCAAACAATTTTTTGCCTTACTTTGGCTGGTGTGGCTGATTCTATTGTTGAAGCGGTTGATTAAAAAATAATTCCAGCTGATATGAGACTATTG
>DASXOT010000036.1:0-3353 GCA_036494065.1 Chitinophagaceae bacterium | reverse complement strand
ACTTCAAAGACAGGATCCCTGAGCAGGTGGTTAACTATTATGACTTTATCGGAGACACTTCCAAATCTATATACAAACCTGGCAAGGACACGCCCTTCGATCCAAAAAGCTGGTATGAATCCGTGGCAGATAAGAACATAGTGTACACCGATTATCAGTCGGGAAAAATCATCGCGCAAAAACCGGTGTATGAAGAGACATTTCTAATCGAAGACAGTCTGCTAAAAATAAAATGGAAACTGAATCCTGATACACGTGTGATTGCCGGGTTTGAATGCCGCAAAGCATTTGGCATCATTGACGACAGCATAGGCGTGATTGCCTTTTACACCGATGAAATATTGATACCGGGCGGACCTGAAAGTGTGGGCGGCTTGCCGGGAATGATTTTGGGCCTTTCAGTGCCCCGGCTGCACGCCACATGGATTGCAAACAGCGTGCAGGCAGTAGGAGTAAATATGAATACAGTGGTGCCCTCGACGAAAGGTAAAAAAGTCACTCGCAAAACAATGGTGGACCAGCTTGAAAATGTTTTGAAGAACTGGGGCAATTATGGAAAGAAGATGATCGTGAATTTTTTGATTTAAGAGAGATTCCACGATTTTGAAATTTTGGAATTAGGAAATTGGAGAATTTGTAATCAATTCCAAAATCTCCCAATTTCGCAATTTTCCAATTCTAAATCATTTCCTCAGCTCCATTACCAGCAAATATTTACCTCCAATTGTGAGCGAAGATTCGAGATCAAACGTAATCCCGGCAGCAACGTTGTAAGCCTTTGTAAAATCTTTTATTCTCTCTTTGAAGCGTGACATATCGATTGTAGCGGATTGATCGTTTGTATTCATGACACACATGATGGTTTGCTTATCATCATAGCGAAAATAAACGTAAACGCCATCAACAGGTACATACTGCATCATTTTCCCGGTTGTAATAGCAGAAGAGTTCTTGCGGAAATTAGCCAGGCGTTTTATATACTCAAAAATGTTTTCTTCTTTATCGGTTCTTCCTGCAGGGGTAAATTTATTACTGGAATCACCCGGCCATCCCCCCATGAAATCACGGCGCACATTTCCATCGGGATTTGTAAACCCAGTCATCAAAATTTCATCACCATAATATAATTCAGGAACTCCCCGGAAAGTAAGCAGCCACGCTAATCCCATTTTGTATTTTGTTGTATCCTCTTCCACCACAGAATAGAAACGATTGAGATCATGATTGTCCAGAAAGATCACCTCACGCATAGGATCCTTGTAAACGAAATCTTGCGCTACAGTAGTGTACAGTTTGTTCACTCCTTCTGTCCATCCAAAATTTTCGGTGATGGCAGGTTGAATGCCATAAAACAAACATTGAAAATCTGTAGTCGCCCAAAGATTGCTTTTAAAGGGAATGGAGTAATTGTTCTCACAGAAATAACTCTGGTTGGGAACCCCGTGTACCCACGTTTCTCCGAACATTGTGATGTTCGGATAGTCATCTCTCAATGCTTTGTTGCAACGATTCATAAAGGGCAAATCATTATAAGCATAGGTGTCAATTCTCCAGCCATCCACACCAAACTCTTCGACGCACCAAATAGCGTTTTGAATCAGGTAGTTTGCCACAAAAGGATTACTCTCATTCATATCAGGCATTTGTTGGGTAAACCAGCCATCGGTCATCTTCTTTGTATCGGATGGCGCCGCATGTGGATCGAAAATAGTTTGATCCTTGTAAGTTGTTTGCGTAAAAGATGGCCATTGATGAAGCCAATCCTGCATGGGCATATCCTCCACAGTAAAATGATGCAACCCGACATGATTATAGACAACATCCTGTATCAGTTTCATTCCCCGTTTATGCAATTCATCGCTTAGCTTTTCATATTGTTCGGCACTGCCCAGTCTCGGGTCAATTTTATATTGATTGGTACATGCATAACCATGTTCTGTTCTGTTGGGCATGTCATTCTCCACCACAGGAGTCATCCAAAGAGTTGTTACACCCAGGTCTTTTAGGTAGTCGAGGTGATTGATTACACCTTGTAAATCGCCGCCATGTCGTGCAAAAACGTCATTGCGATTCAAGGATTGATCTTTCATACCAGCGATGTGATCATTTGCAGGATCGCCATCACTAAAACGATCGGGCATCAGCAGGTAAATGAAATCTTTCGAGTTGACACCCTGGGCAAACGAGGTCCCATTGCCAGGCCTACGTGATCTTAATTCGAAGTTTATTTGCCGGGAGGGTGCCAGATCAATATTGAATTTTCCCGGCTTTGCTGCTTTATCAATATCAAGATCAATAAATAGATAATTTGGATTTGAGACCTTAGATGTTTTTAGAATTTTTACTCCGGGATAGCTGACGTGAGCATTCGACACGTTTTTTGCTACATCTTTTCCATAGACCATCAATTGTACCGTATGCCATTTCATACCT
The DNA here is from genome assembly GCA_036494065.1 of Chitinophagaceae bacterium. GTDB lineage: Bacteria > Bacteroidota > Bacteroidia > Chitinophagales > Chitinophagaceae > VBAU01. The sequence goes on along the minus strand of DASXOT010000036.1, from coordinate 920 downwards.
ATCCACCAATTGCCAGGATAAACTTCGGGGTTTTGGGAACTCGCGAGTTTGAAAATGCAGATTGTAAGATGTAAAAGGAGTAAATATTTTTTCATACTATTATACTGAGCGTTCTTCAAGAATTTCCAATTTGGTAGCAAGTTGATCATTTGTCGGCTCCTGCAGTTTTTCCCGAACGAAAACATAGCAGACGATAGCAGCAAAGATCATCATGCCTCCACCCACTTTTACAGCCAATAACCGATCATTATTCAATACGTTTTTCATCAACCAACCAAAGCCTAATGACGCAATGATTTCCGGAAGCACGATAAAGAAATTAAAAATACCCATATAGATACCTACTTTGTCTTTTGGAAGTGAACCGCTAAGCATAGCATACGGCATGGAAAGTATACTAGCCCATGCTATGCCCACGCAAGTCATGCTGCCATATAACATATATCTATTCGTAACCCAGCTTACACTTATCAACCCCACTCCTCCGCAGATGAGGCATAAAGAATGCGTAAGTCTTCTGCCAAGCCGGTCAGCAATGAGTGGTAAAACCAATGCAAACAAAAAAGTAATCACGCTATAATATGCCAATGTGAGACTTCCAAAATCGGCGCCCCTGGCGTACACGGGATCGCTGTTATCTTTACCACCAAACACATTTACCGCAACAGCGGTTGTGTAATAGAACCACATCAGAAACAATCCTGGCCAGGTAAAAAACTGTACCAACGCAACCACTTGCATTCTTTTGGGCATATTGGCAAGAGCACTGAAAATCTCTTTGAAACCACCTCTAAGACCTTTCTGCGAGGCCTTCATTTTTTCTTTGTAGCCAGTGTCGGAGGGCGGGTATTCAGTGGTTGTAAGTACTGTATAAAAAACAGCAGAAAGAAAAAAGAAAGCCCCAATATAAAAAGACAATC
>DASXOT010000035.1:0-2216 GCA_036494065.1 Chitinophagaceae bacterium | reverse complement strand
TAAAGACCGGTCCACGTAATAAAAAATGCCATTTTAAATGGCATTTTTTGTTGCACTAAAGCATATTGAAAAACAATTTTAGCATCCATGTTTTATTCGATAAACGGCAATAGAAAAGGATCTAAGAAGATGCTTAAAATTCAGTAACACAATTTCACGGTTGGGTAAAGAAGTCAGTAAATAAAGCCGGGTACAATGTATTTTTATATCCGACAAATTTTAGCCTGTGTTAACTGCAGGTTTTAAATAAAGTTTTCTCATGTGAACGGTCAATTATGACCACGCAGGCGGTTTTCTAATCAGCCTGCTTTTTTTTGATCTTTAATGAGCCGATATATTAAGAAAAAGCCGCCCGATGTATTGGGCGGCCGTACCAGGTAAATCATTGATCTATTTTGTAGGAGCCTTTTTGAATTTCTCTGTTTGTTCCAGGGAACCAAGCGGACTTGCTTTTACAGTAAACCAATTCTTGTCGTCTTCCATTGTAATATAGTAAGTGAGGTCGCTTTCCGAATAAATTTCGGTTACTCCAAACACTGAACGATCGGGATATTTCTTTTTCAGCTTGGAAATGATATGAGGTGGTAATTGCTTTTCAAAATAATACCGGGTAGTTCCGATGATGTTACCCTCACCATCATAACGAACCTCTGTCTTTATATCATCCTGGTTGAAATCTACCTCATAATAGTTAGTAAACTCGTGCCAGGCGACATTCTGCGGATCTTTAAATGTTTCTTGAAAAGCCTTTAATACCTTTTGGTTTACTTCGGGAGGAGTACCGGCAAACATGGCTGTTGAACCCATCAACAGGGCTATGGCAAAAATTAATTTTTTCATCGCTATACTTTTTAAATGAAGGAATCAATAACAGACCTAAATTATTTTCTTCCTTTTTCAGCACCAAGCTAAACTCTACTACCGGCTGTTTGTCTGCCTTCAAAATCGAATGATAAAATATTGCCAAATATGACTGAAGCAGTTTAAAATGCAGGTAAAAAAGTAAAGAAGTCAATTAAAGAATGCTTATTGCCGCCTAAAGAAGTTGACTGCAGGTTTTAACCTTTTTAAAAAGATAGGGATGGACGGCAATGTAATATGTTGTTTAGACAAAGATTCGGATTTTCAATGAGAGACATTGAATGAAATGTCCCTTCGACAAGCTGGTACCAATTCGGATAATTAACTCTACCTGGAAATCTGCGCAAAAACTTTTTCATCAATTTTTACCGGATATTTTTCCTTTAACTCGGCTGTCCATTTTTTGTCCAACTCATTCTGATAATCGTTGATCACAAGTCCTTTGGCATCATTGTAATTGCGTGGAAGATTAGCTGGGTAGGTTTTTAATATATACGCAAACGAAACGCTGCCATCGGTTGCATTCTTCAAAGGCATTGTTACCATACCTGCCTGCAGAGGTAATTTGTTTCCGCTTGGAATTTGCTCCAACTCGTATCTTGCAGAATCACTAACAACTTTTTCGGCATATGCATTTGAAGCAGTTTTCCATGTTGATGGATTTTTCTTTACAAGTTCATACAATGATTTACCACTATTCTCATCACTACAGAAAAATATAATCGCGTCGGCACTTTCTTTCCAGATATAATGATCCTTATTTTTTTCATAATACGCCTCGAGGGCGACTGAATCATTTTGAGCCTTTCCCCACACCTCGCGTTGCATAATCTCAAAAAACAGGTTGCCATCTTTAAATTCTTCCATTTGCCCGCGAAATTCACTATTGAATTCTTCCAGGTGTGAGCGATAATATTCTTCTGCGGAATGATGAACAAATTCATCCATAACCTGCTTGTAGGGTTTTTCACCTGTCCCATCCGGTCTAAATCGCCATGCCTGTGCGTAAGTCAAATAATCATCTACCGTATACACGTGGCCTGCTATTGCGAACAAAGGCGTATTACGTGTTATCTTAACTGGCGAAGCGAGATGTTTATTGTCCAGAAGCGTGTCGGACAATATCATCAACTCCTGGTCGGAGTAAGGAAATTTTTTGATCTCGATTTGTTTCAGTGCTTTTTCTATCACGAAATTCCTTGCAAATTGCATCCTGTCACTTGAATTCACTTTAACCTTCAGATCATCCATATTTGCTTTATTATTGGTGTCGGTGATCACGGGCACCAGGTTAATGCGCTTTACAATATGGTATCCGTGTGAGGTTAAAAACGGCTTGCTGATATCTCCATTTT
>DASXOT010000034.1:0-3604 GCA_036494065.1 Chitinophagaceae bacterium | reverse complement strand
CTTATTTTTAGGAGTGTAACAATAATCCATGCAAACAAGCGATGAGATAAAGAAAGAAAAGTTTTCTGAATTTATAGAGGCTGCTGCGCATGATCTTCATTCGCCGCTGAGAAAATTGTCAGTGTTAGTAGATAGAGTCTTCACGCGGCATGTTGACCGGTTTGATGATGATGCGAAAGAGTATATCCGGAGAATAGAAAATTGCGTTTCTGAAATGCAATCGTTGATCGATGGCCTCGCAGAGCTGGCGAGAGCTGATACAAAGGAATTGATAAATTCTCCCGTTGATCTTTCCATGATCGTAAAGCGGGAAACCGAAGCGATGCAGGAAGAGCTTGAAAAAAGAAATGCTGAGATTTACACAGACCCTTTACCTGTGATAAAAGGAAATGAAATTCAATACAGGCAATTATTTAAGAATCTCCTGGAGAATGCTCTTAAGTTCAGTAAAAATGACGGATCGGTAAGAATTGAAATAAAAGCTACTCATCTCACAACTACAGAAAAAGATAATTATCATTTTTCGCAAGAGAAAATGTTTTATAGAATTGAAATTTGTGATAACGGGATAGGCTTTGACCAGGCCTATGCGGAAAAAATATTTGAACCGTTTGTGCGACTGCACCCTAGGTCGAAATACCACGGCAATGGCCTTGGCCTTTCTATTTGTAAAAAAATTGTGACCAATCATAACGGAACTATTTATGCACAGGGAATTGAGCAAACAGGTTCACGATTTACATTAATTTTACCTGAAACACCTTAACCCTACATGTTAAAAGGAAATCAAATCCGAATTGCAATTGTTGATGATGATGAGGATGATTTTTTTATCATTAAAGACTATATCAAGGCAATAGAAGGCGGCAATTTTGTGATCGATTGGTTGAATGAATACAAAATAGCACTGGATAAGATCGGTAATAAGGTCTATGATATTTATTTTGTTGATTTCAGGTTGGGAAATGAAACGGGCCTCGATCTTTTGCAGGAAGCACTGAATTTGCGATGCGACCGGCCGATTGTTTTGTTGACTGGTAAAGGAAACAAAACTATTGACATCAAGGCTATGCAAACAGGCGCTACTGACTATCTTGTCAAATCCGATTTGAATACTGAAAAACTGGAGCGTTGTATTCGTTATTCGCTGGAAAGAGCTGAGTCGTTACGGGAGCTAAAATCAAGAGAGAACAAGTACCGCAATCTTTTTGAAGGCTCAAAAGACGCAGTATTTATTTCGGACGAAAATTTGTTTTTTACCGAGTGTAATAAAGCAGCTTCTTTGCTTCTTGGGTTTCAAAACGGTGAGCTATTACACCACAGCCTGTTTGAATTTATTGCCGAAGATTCTCAAAAGGAAAACCTCAGACGGATTTTGCGCGACGGGGAAAATGTAAGTGATGTCGAATTGCAAATCAAGAACGGCAATGGAGAGATAAAGTCATGCCTTCTTTTCATTTCATTTCAAAAAGATTCTCTCCCGCATCATCTCATAAATGGGATCATTCATGATATAACTAATATTAAAAAGGCTGAACAAGCGAATATTCAAACTCAGAAATTGGCTGCTACAGAGCGTTTGATCAGGATTCTTGCGCATGAAATAAGAAATCCTTTGAACAATATAAACCTGGCGGCTGATCAACTGCAGGTACAAAAAGCTGTCGAAGAAAAAGAAGTATACCTGGTTGATATCATTCAGCGAAATTGTACAAGGATCAATAAAATCATTAGCGAACTTGTTGACCTTACGCGGCCATTGGAGTTAAGGCTGGAAGCTCATTCGTTGCAGGAAATATTGGATGAAAGTCTTTCCCTTGCGACGGACAGGATCAATTTGCAGCACATTAATGTAAAAAGAAATTATCCGGATATGCCAGGCGAGATAAGTGCTGACAAATCAAAGTTGGTTATTGCTTTTACCAATCTTATCATCAACGCCATTGAAGCCATTGAAAAAGATAACGGCGAGTTGGTGGTTTCTATAAGTAAAAAATCAAATGGGTATAGTGTTTCTATTGTAGATAACGGTAAGGGAATTCCGCAGGAATATCTTCCGAAACTTTTTGAACCATTTTTTACTTCTAAGAAAAACGGAATGGGACTCGGCCTTGCGGCTTGTCATTCCATTATTGAATCACACCAGGGGACGATTCATGTCGAAAGTGAAGTAAACAAGGGAAGCAATTTTGTAGTTGATTTCAAACAATAAAAATGATTCGCCATTTGTTTTCCCGCAGATAAGATCGAACCGTTTAAAATACATTGTAATCTTTTGATTTATTGCTTTGTTTCATTTTACTTACATTCGAATTGTTTCTCCAACGATTGATCAATGCCCGATAAATCTTTTGTAATAGGCGTGGATTATGGTACTGACTCGGTTAGATCAGTATTAGTTGATGCACAGAATGGTCGTGAAATCTCATCATCAGTCTTTTACTATCCAAGGTGGAAGGCTGGGTTATATTGCGACCCTTCCATCAATCAATTCCGGCAGCACCCTCTTGACTATATTGAGGGCCTTGAGTCTACTATAAAAGATTGCTTGCGAAAGGCAGGTGATGATATCGCAAAGCGGGTAAAAGCGATATCCATCGATACAACCGGTTCGACGCCGGTCGCAGTTGACCGAGCAGGCACACCGCTTTCTTTATTGCCGGCATTTGCAGATGATCCGAACGCGATGTTCGTATTATGGAAAGATCATACAGCTACCAGGGAAGCAGCAGAAATAAATGAGCAAGCAAAAAAATATGGGATCAACTATCTGCAATTTGTCGGTGGCATTTATTCTTCGGAGTGGTTTTGGGCTAAACTACTTCATATTTTAAGAGAAGATTTTCCAGTACGAAATTCATGCTATTCGTGGGTAGAGCATTGCGATTGGATTCCATTTTTATTGACGGGTGGCAGTGACATTCGTCAAATGAAAAGAGGTGTTTGTTCGGCCGGTCACAAAGCGCTTTGGGCTGCTGAATTTGGAGGTCTTCCGCCTGATGAATTTTTTACTTCACTTGATCCATTGCTTGCAAAGTTTACATCAAGATTATTTTCAGAGACTCATTGCGCCGACCAGTCGGCCGGGAATATCAGTAAAGAATGGGCCAGGCGATTAAATCTTTCGGAAAATGTTGTGATTGGTGTGGGCGCATTTGATGCACATATTGGAGCTGTCGGCGGACAAATTGAGCCTTATTATCTAAGCAAGGTGATGGGCACTTCCACCTGTGATATGCTGGTGGTTCCATTGGCAGATGCAAAAGGAAAATTGGTACAGGGAATTTGCGGACAGGTTCCGGGTTCTGTTATTCCCGGTATGCTTGGTCTTGAAGCGGGACAGAGCGCTTTTGGAGATGTGTATGCATGGTTCAGAAATTTACTGAGCTGGCCATTGGAACATTTAAGCGAGGATAAAAAAATGAACCAGGAAATCACTGATAAGCTAATCAGCGCCCTGTCGATGGAAGCAGCAAAGCTTCCGCTCAGAGAAAATGATGAATTAGCAATCGATTGGTTAAATGGCCGCAGAACCCCCGATGCTGATCAGTTATTAAAAGCTGCAATTATTAATTTAAATTTAGCCAGTGATGCGCCAAGGATA
>DASXOT010000033.1:0-3886 GCA_036494065.1 Chitinophagaceae bacterium | reverse complement strand
AACGGAAGATTTGCGCATAATCCTGAACCTTTACCTGAACATCTTTCTGCCTTAAGCAGTGAAGTGATCAAGCAACGTGCCGACCTTGGCATTGCGGTAGATCCGGATGTTGACCGCTTATGTTTTGTTTGTGAAGATGGAAGCATGTTTGGCGAGGAATATACACTCGTAGCAGTGGCTGATTATGTGCTTAGCAAAAGAAAGGGAAATACCGTTAGCAATATGAGCAGTACGAAAGCGCTCAAGGAAATTACGATTAATCGTGGCGGCGAATATTTCCCCTCGGCGGTAGGAGAGGTAAATGTGGTAAATAAAATGAAAGAGGTCAATGCAGTGATCGGTGGCGAGGGAAATGGCGGTATTATTGTTCCCGATTTCCACTACGGACGCGACGCATTGATCGGTATTGGATTGTTTCTTTCGCATCTCGCCGTTCAAAATAAATCGATTAAATCGCTCCGTCAGTTCTATCCTGATTATTTTATCTCCAAAAACAAGATCGAACTCACCAATGGATTTGATATCAGGAAAATTTTTGAAAAGATCCAGAAGAAATATAAAAATCAGCCTGCTAATACAGAAGATGGATTGAAGATTGAATTTGACAATGATTGGGTGCACCTTCGTACTTCCAATACCGAACCCATTATTCGTATTTATGCAGAGAGTGATTTTGAAACCAAGGCGAATAATATCGCGCTGAGATTAATGCAGGATATAAAGGAATTTATGTAGAGCCCGGGTCTTGCCCTGTTGGTTATTAGATTTAAGATTTACCCTAATATTTTCGATACAAAGTCTGAATGAAGGCTGATCTTCATGAATGCGGTAAGACCTAAAATAATCCCGAGTAAACTTACAGCGGCTGCGAAATAAAGAAGCCATTTTTTTTGAGTCAGCGAAGTAATTCCATACATGGCGATAGAAATGGTCAGCAGCGCTTCCGTCATATCGAACTGGTCGTCAAATAAATTAATATCATTATATTCCTTTTCATAGTCTTCTGCTTCTTTTTTGATATCTGCTTTTTCCTTTTCGTAACGCGCAATTTCGGTTTCGTATTTTTTTATGACGCTATCATTGCCCGGTGACTTATCCAATCTCAATAACTCTATACTATTTTCCGCGATGGATTGTTTTGTGCTTTTTGCCTGGAAGTACGACCATGCGTCAATGGCATGAGCCTGTGCCTGCGACATAGCTTGAACAATGTTGCCATCCTTTACGTTACACAAAGCCATGAAAGTGGCGCTGATGGCTACGAACAAGGCAACCATAGAATTGATCCTGCTTTTCGTTGCCTCCTCGACAGGATCGTGAAGGGTTTCATTAATATCAGGCATGGCGGCTACTTTTATTTCGGAATTTTGTCCCAATACATCGGGATTGGGAATTTTGGAATTTTATTGTCAATTTCCCAATTTACCGTTCCCCGATCAATTTGCCTTTCAGTGTAAATGTTTTCCCTTTAACGGCGCTCATTTTTTCTTCCAGGATATCGCAATCAAGTAGATTATTGGGGTTTGATCTTCTTCCACTGTAGACATTGATCAACACCTGGATATCTTTATCTGACAGTGAATCGTAAAGTGATTTCGGGAATTTCCCTCCTTCTATTTTGGTGGTTCGGTCATTACCGCTAAGTTCCTTTTGCACAGTCGTGATGCCAAGTCCTCCCGATTTTAAATACTCTTTTGTCGTTGTGTCTTTGGGAATGCCGGAGAAATAGGCTGCCACGATAATAGTTTCATGGATCTTTTTTAGCTTTTCACTGGCCTTTGGACTCAAATCAATTGCGATGTCAAATGGAGGGATGACCAGCGAATCACCCTCAACTTTGTAATAGCTCGTGGAATTTACTCCCGTTGAATCAACAGCAACGTTCTTAGTTGAATCAGCGGAAGAAGTCTTGTTTTTCCCCGTCTCCCTAGAAGTGCAGGAAAACAGGAACAGGGAAAAAAAAGTTATCGATAATAGTTTCAGCATTAGTAGTGGTTTGGCTAAAGATAAACAGAATTAGGAATGTTGCTAATAATAGCCTGTAGTTCCGACAATATTATATTCAGATTTGGAATTATCGCCCTCAAGGGTCAGATAACCTTCATAGATGGGAGAGTGGTTTTTTACTTTATTCTCCCTGAAATTAAGATCCAGGCTATAGCCGTTGCCGGAATATCGTTCGTTAATTCCATTTTCCGTGACCGTCGATTTGCGTAGTGTTAGAAAAATTCTTTTGTGATCAATGTTAATGACGGCCAGTCTCAATGGCGGTACTTCGGTGGTAGTGTCGATTTTTCCGGTTATTAAGATGCACTCATTTAACTCTTCAATGGATTTGATATCTCTTCCAAAGCGGTAGTTTTCGGAAAAATATTCCGGCAGATCGGCTACCTGATCGAGAATGATCTCTCCATGGCGGTGACAACACAGGCTGAACAGAACGAATAGGCTAATAATAAAACCGGCACTTATCCTCATTGACTGGGTAATGTTACGATCAGTTATTTTATAGCAAGAATAAGGCAAAACTTTTTCAATCCTTATCTTTGCGCCTCTAAAAACTTGAAACCCGTACGAGGCGCCCTGTGTTTTGAACCTTGTATCTTAACCACATGGAAAGAATTTATTTCGACAATGCCGCTACAACAGCCCTAAGTAAAGAAGCCCTGGAGGCCATGCTTCCTTACATGACCACTTATTTTGGAAATCCTTCGTCCATCTATTCTTTTGGAAGAGAAACAAGGCTGGCAGTTGAAACAGCCAGGAAAACTGTAGCCAGGATATTGAATGCTCATCCCGGCGAAATATTCTTTACCAGTTGCGGTACCGAAAGCAACAATACGGCTATTGCTGCGGCGGTTCATGATCTTGGTTGTAAACATATCATTTCTTCACCTATCGAACATCACGCAGTGCTCCATACCGTGGAACATTATGGAAGTGGAGAAGTGGATCATACCTATGTGAAGCTTTTACCGGATGGTCATGTTGATTTGAAAGACCTGGAAGTTCAGCTATCCTCTTTTAAGGAACGTTGCCTGGTAACGCTGATGCATGCGAATAATGAGATCGGAAATCTTTTAGATATTGATGCGGTAGGAAATCTTTGCAAAAAATTCAATGCAATTTTTCATTCCGATTGCGTGCAAACCGTTGGCCATTATCCACTGGATTTGAGGAAAACACCTGTACATTTTATATCGGGTTCCGGTCACAAATTTCACGGGCCAAAGGGCATCGGTATTTTATATGTCAATGATAATGTCAAGATCCATCCATTTATTTTAGGCGGCTCACAGGAGCGTAATATGCGGGCGGGAACTGAAAATGTATATGGTATTGTTGGATTTTCAAAGGCTCTTGAAATAGCCACAAATGACCATGAGAATGACATGGCATATATTCAATCATTAAAATCTTACATGATCGGGGAACTGCGAAAGAATCTAAAATGCGTTTCCTTTAACGGCGATGCGGAAGGGAGAAGTTTATATACGGTATTGAGTGTGAGTTTTCCCAAGACCGAAAAATCGGAGTTGATCCTTTTTAACCTCGACATCCACAATATTTGTGCATCCGGTGGAAGTGCGTGTACCAGCGGAGCCGACCAGGGATCCCATGTCATCCACGTCATTAATAATAATCCCAACCTCGTAACCGTGCGCTTCTCTTTTTCAAAACACAATACACAATCCGAAGTTGATGCGGTGATAGCTAAACTCAGGGACCTAATCTGAAGATAGGATTAGTTTATGCCATTCATCCGGAATAACCGCCATCAAAAAAGAAAGAAATCAAAAATTTGGCTGATTACGATTTTTTTGTAGATTTACGAAAATTTCGTAGATATGGAAAAATTAACCCACGTAGAAGAAGAAGCCATGCA
>DASXOT010000032.1:0-5202 GCA_036494065.1 Chitinophagaceae bacterium | reverse complement strand
CAATGCTGTGAAGCGTATCAACGCCTCTTGAAAAATTGCGGCCTTTAACCATTTTAATTCCGAGCGAATTGAAATAATGTTCATCGACACTATAACATTCAATCGCTTTATCTACGTAACCATTTTTTGTTTCTACTGTAAACATATTCAGGTTTACATTGGGAGCACCGGGGTAGGAGTTAGCATTACCCACTTCTCTAACGCCTGGCATTGTGCGAAGTTCGTTGTTCATCGCATATATCTTGCTTCGTTCATCTTCCCCTGTGTTTACGGTTACCATCATTACCTGGTCCTTGTTGAAGCCAAGATCCTTTTTTCTGAGGTAGGAAAGTTGTGAATAAACTACCCAGGTACAGATCAACATGATCATGGAAATTGAAAATTGAAGTATCACCAGTGTGCGACGGAGGTTGATATTGCCCGAAGCCTTTGACAAGGCGCCTTTCAATACCGTGACCGGCCTGAATGCTGAAAGATAAAATGCAGGATAGCTACCCCCGAGGAAACCTGTAAATAAAACAATGGCTACCAGCAGTAAAATATTTGCCGGCTGCAACAAAGTTTGCATGGTGAATGCTTTTCCGGATAAGGAATTAAATACACCTAATAAAAGAAAAACAAGCAGCACGCTTAACAATACAGCTACGAGGGAAGTCACTAAACTTTCACTGAGGAATTGAAAAATCAATTGTCTCTTCGATGAACCGGTTACTTTTCGTATCCCAATTTCTTTTCCCCTGCGCGCTGATCGTGCAGTTGTGAGGTTCATATAGTTGATGCATGCAATCAAAAGCATAAACAAAGCCACTGCTGAAAATATCCAGATATATGACATACTTCCGAGTTCTTCCGGCTCGAATTGTAGATTGGAATGGAGATGTATATCGGTTATCTTCTGAATACCATATCTCATGGTTACATTAAACTGCTTGAACACCGGCTCTACAAACTTCTTGTTAACGTCATTCAGCTTTTTATCGAAACTTGCTGCAGTGGTGCCGGGTTTTAGCAATACATAAGTGAAATTGTAAAAGTTTCCCCAGTTGTCCTGCGCATTGGAATTTTGACCATTTCGCAAGAATGTTGATAACGAAATCAGCATATCAAAACGCAGGTGTGAATTTTTTGGAATGTCTTCGAATACACCAGTTACTTTATATACATCATAGACTGTTCGCAATGATTTTCCAAGAGCCGGTGTGTTCCTTCCAAAGTACTTTTCCGCAAGCGATTTTGATATTATGATACTAAAAGGGTCCTTCAGGGCCGTGTTGACATCTCCTTCAACAAGTTTATAGCTGAACACTTTGAAAACGTTGCTATCAGCGTAGTAAATTTTTGTCTCATAAAAGTTATTGTCGCCGCTTTTAAACAAAGTCCTTTCCCGGCTGATAAATCTTACTGCTTCTTCCACTTCGGGATAATCTTTTTTCAGCGTCGGTCCCAGGGGAAACTGTGATAATACCCAGTCTGTGTTTTTGTCCCGCTCATGGATATAGGAATTGATGCGATAGATACGATCTGCCTTTTTATTAAATTGATCATAACTCAGCTCATCTTTTACATAAAAGATCAGGAAAAGGCTAAAGGTGATACCGATAGTAAGACCTAAAATATTGACGAGGCTATACCATCCGTCTTTTTTAAGGTTGCGTAGAGCAATAAGAAGGAAGTTTTTCAACATACACTCTTAGACGCTCCTGGCGCGTGCTTTGTTACAGTCGTCAGTCGGCGCCCTACGGTCAATAGTCCACGGTCCCTGCCGACAGTCAAATGACCAATGAAAAATGACCACTGACCAATGACAATTGGCTATTCTTGCTATGGGCTGTCGACCGTGGACCATCGATTGGCGCTCACTTGATCAGCCCATGCGCATTGGTAGCGAAGATCTTTACGGCGATGGCCAGCAAAATCACTCCAAAAAATTTGCGAACGGCTATGAGCCCGGCCGGGCCCAGCAATCTCTCGATAAAATTTAGTGATCGTAAAACCATGTATACAATGAGCAGGTTGATGAGAATGGCAATTAATAAAATAGGTTCACTATAATTAGCTTTCAGCGACATGATCGTTGTCAATGTCCCGGATCCCGCGATGAGTGGAAAGGCAATGGGCACTACTGATGCCGATTTTATGTCCTTCTCGCTTTTGAAGAATTCTAATCCCAACACCATTTCCAATCCAAGAATAAAGATGACGATAGATCCACCCACGGCAAAAGATCGTAAGTCTACACCAAGCAATTTCAAAAACTCTTTTCCCGCATATAAAAACAATACCATCAGGGCGCCTGAAATGACGGTAGCCTTTAACTCTCCAAACTCACCCATTTTCTCTTTGAGGGAAATGAGGATCGGCACCGACCCTATTACATCGATAACGGCAAATAAAGTGAACGTTACCGTCAGCAGTTCGCTGAAATTGATTATCATGATAGCAAAAATACACCGGGAAAATTTTACCAGTCCGCTTGATTATAATTAAGCAATTCTGAAATTTACCCGGTCAAAGTTTAAAGGTGTGCCCTGAGCATCCATGCCATCTTTTCATGTGTTTCCAATAAACTGGTAAGGAAATCACTGGTGCCAAAATCCTGGAATTCTTCGGCAAACTTGTTTATGTTTTCCCGTAAGAAAACAGTTATACTTTCATGATCTGCTAACAATTCCCTGATGAATCCTGTGCTATCATTTTTTTCTCTCGATTGTTCGGTGAGATGCGTGAGCTTTAAAAATTGAGCAAGTGTGGCTGGAGCATATTCTCCTAATGTGCGTATTCTTTCGGCAACAGTGTCCATCGTTTCATCTAATTGTTCATATTGCTCTTCGAAGAATTTATGCTTGGCCAAAAAATCAATTCCTTCAACATTCCAATGCGCGTTGCGGGTTTTTGTGTATAATAAAAATTCGTCGGCCAGTACCTTGCTGAGAATTTCAGCTCCGCTGCCCAGGTTTTTTTTCTTTATTCCAATATTTGCTTGCATGAATGACAAAGTTTAGATCGCGCAAGTTAGCACGAATTATCACTCATTAATGCTGGTGGGCGGAATCCAAACACCAATTCGCTCTCGATTCCACCAAAGACCCTGTCGGTTTCCGGGTTTGGCAAATGAATAGCGATATAAAATTGCCCGTACATATCGCGGAGGTTTATCCGGAAACGGATTTTTGGCAAAAAGGCCCACGGCATCGGGATCGTTATGGAGAAGTTTGTTTACAAGAGTTCGTGTCCAGGGATATTCATCAGGAGTAGACATAGAAGCAAACCACATTTGCCAGTCCAGCCGTAACTGGTAAGGCGCAACCTGTGGTGAGACCTTATCTGGTTCTACCGGAAGTCCTTTATAGATATACGGTTTCCAACTGGCTTTGTCAGTGGAATCCTCGTCCATAGTTCCTTCAAACACTACATTCATTCGTTCTTCGCCTACCGAACCAAATGCGCCATAAGTATTCACAATGTCGAAAGGATCAAATGAAGTATTCATGACCTGACCGGATGAGAGCATATTCATTACCGGCTGAAAACTTAACATACCCACTAAAATTGTGACAATCCACGCCGTTGTCAACATAGGTTTTGATGGTTCAGCGTGATCAGCTGCCATTTGAGCCTTGCGAACAAGTTTCCGGGGAAGAATTTTTGACCAAAACCCATCATCAAAACACGCTAATGCAGGAATAATCGTCAACCAATTTAAAAATGAAAGATTGCCACTCAGGATTAGAGTGATTTGAAATAGTATCATAATCATCCCGGCCAGGTGACGAGCAAGCCTGGGCCAAAAAGCAAACCATGGCGCGATAAGTTCAGCCAACCAATTAAACCAAACTCCAATTTTTAAGAGAAAACGCGGAAGAAAATGAAACCATCGGCTCAATGGACCCGGAATTGGTTGTGTTTCGAAATGATAATAAAGTGCCGTTCCTGTGCGCCATATTTGGTCGCCGCGCAATTTAATCAGACCTGCGCCAATCATGATCCGGAAGATCAGCCATCGAAACAGAATAATTATAGGCAATGGCGTCTCACGTTTTGGAAATGGACGCATATCAACAAGTGGACATAGAAAAATGGCAAGAAAACCTGTTTCCGTAAGTTGTATTTCCCAACCATAACCATACCATTCCTGCCCGGCATGCACGAAAGACATGTATAGAAACCAAAGAATCGTAAGTAATGGTGCATTCGCGAAGCCTGCGACAACCAGGCAAGATAACAGAAAGCCTACCCAGGCTACGATCAGCAGCGCCGAATCGGAATGCCAAAACCAAAATAGCGATGGTAATCTCCAAAAGCCTGCACTGTTTGATCCAAGTGCGCGACTGACAAATTCAAGGTAAGTACCAACGGGTGTAAGACCATTTGATCCGATAAGGGGAATGATTTGGTTGATAGCTACCAGGAAGGCAATAGCATATACAATCCCAAGCAGACGAAGTATCATGAAGCGCGTAAGCCAATAAGAACGTACCGCGTTCATCTCACGCGGATATTCTTCAAGATCGTTCATCGTTTCGTCGCCCACTTGAAAAATTTTGTTATCGAAGAACATTTATTTCGCCGCAAGTCGAATGCCGGGATTAAATGAACATCAACTGCTTGTTTCGACACGCAGTTTGATCTTTATTCCAAAAATATCTTTTAATGCTTTTTTCGCGGCGTAATACCCACAAAGGCCATGAGCACCCCCACCGGGCGGGGTTGATGAGGAGCAGATGTAAATACCCTTTGCCGATGTTCGGTAGGGCGAGAAGCGCAACGCAGGCCTCGTAAATAGCTGGCCTAAATTCATAACCCCACCTGCAATATCACCACCGATGTAATTAGCATTATACTGTTCCATTTGCGCTGTATTCATTGTGTGTCGTGCAGCGATGGTATCTTTAAAACCAGGAGCAAATCGCTCTACCTGGTTTTCGATCCTCTCAGTCATATCTGTAAGGGAACCATGCGGTACATGACAATAAGCCCAGGCGGTATGTTTGCCGTAAGGAGCTCTTGACGTGTCAAAGAGAGTTTGCTGTGTTAATAATATAAATGGTTTTTCCGGATGTTTTCCTTCATTAGTCAATTGTTCTGCGGCCGCGATTTCTTCAAATGTATTTCCTAAATGTACCGTACCCGCCTGCCTGCAGCCCGATGCTGTAAAGGGTATAGGATGATCCAGTGCCCAATCAATTTTAAATACTCCATTTC
>DASXOT010000031.1:0-2469 GCA_036494065.1 Chitinophagaceae bacterium | reverse complement strand
AGCTTTTAACCAATCATTCATGTAATGCCAGGCAATGGGAACAGCGATGGCGCATGAAATCAATACCAGTACTATGAAATCTATTGAAAGCAATCGCCACAAATTGAAAACATTTGCCCCGAGTACTTTTCTTATACCTATTTCTTTTACGCGCTGTTCTGCTGTAAACGATGCTAATCCAAAGAGGCCGAGACAAGAAATGAAAATTGCAAGTATTGCAACCAGGGCAGCAAGATTACCGACCAGTTCTTCATAATTGAATTTTTTTGCGTACTGCTCATCGGCAAACTGATATTCGAATGGGAATGCAGGATTGTACTTATCAAAAATCGGCTTCATCAAGGCAATGGCTTTTGATGCTGACACATTTGGATTTATGCGTATGTCCATATAACCGACCCAATCTTTATTAAATATGATCGTGAGGGGAGAGATTTGCCGGAACGGCGATTCCATTTGTATGTCGGGTATTACGCCTATCACAACCATTGGCTTATCATTCCACTTTAACATTTCACCGACCGGGTTTTGCAGGTTCATTCGCTTTACCGCTGCTTTATTCAGGATAACGGCATTTGAATCTGCAAAGTCTTTTGAGAAATCACGTCCCGCAATCAATTTTATTCCGAGCGTCTTTGTGTAATCATAAGTAGTGGTAATTGTTGAGAACACACTTGATTTTTCAATCGGTGTGCTGTTCTTCCATTCCCACCCGTTATTGTTACTGTATATCTGCGAAGGAGGAGAATTGCTTTGGCACACTGAAGCTATAGCACCTGTGCTGAGCAGTTCCTGTTTTATAACTTCAAAGTTCTTTGCAATATCGTCCGACCAGTTTACTGAAATCAACCCTTTGTTGTTAAAACCGATCGGGCGGTTTTTGCCAAATTGTATTTGACGGTTGATTACAATTGTGCCGATCATCAGGACAACAGAACTTGCAAACTGTATCGTTACTAATATTTTTCGCGGTAGCGAGCTGCTCTTTCCTGCTTTCATATTTCCTTTTAATACCCGCACCGGGTTGAAAGAAGAAAGATAAAAGGCAGGATAGCTACCGGCCAGCAAGCCAGTAACAATGGTGAATACAATCATAATGACCCAAAACAAGGGGCTGGCAACCTGCAGGCTCATTTGTTTATCGGTAAGTTTATTGAAATAGGGTAAGCTGATTATCACAAGCCCCAATGCCGTCAAAAAGGCAAGTGCCGAGATCAACTCTGATTCACTCAAAAATTGGGCAATGAGTTGTCCTCTTGCAGAACCGACAGATTTTCGAACACCTACTTCTTTTGCCCTTTTTTCAGACCGTGCTGTACTCAGGTTCATGAAATTGATACAGGCAATCAGCAGAACAATAAAACCTAAGATGCCAAACATCTTCACATATTTTATGAAGCCTCCTGTATTCTTGCCATCTTTAAAATCGCTGTACAACCTCCATTTCGACATGGGGTGAATAAAAACGGCGGGCATAATATGATGTAACGTATTGTCGTCGGTGAAATGAGAAATAACTACATCCTTTATTTTTGAATTTACCCCGTCAGGCTTTGCATCCTTGTTCAACTGCACAAACACCTGCCAGGAATTATTACCCCAGTTTGTTTTGTGATATTGCTTTACCCAGCTGTAAATAATTTCTTGCAATTGAAATGGAATCAGGTAGTCGAAACTAAGAGAGCTGTTCTTAGGCAATTTTTCAACAACAGCGGTAACTTTTAAATTTGTTTCATTGTCCATCTTCACCGCTTTTCCAATGGGATCTTCGTCTCCGAACAATATTTTCGCCGTCTCATTTGTCAATACTATTGAATATGGATCGTGCAAAGGATCTCTGTCACCGCTAAGTATTTTTAGAGAAAACATTTTTACGGCATCTTCCCCGATAAAATGCCCGGTTTTACTTATTTTCTTTTCTCCATACACCAGCGAGTGAGGTTGACCCCAGTCGCACATTGCCACGCCTTTAAAATCGGGATATTTGCGTTTTAACTCTTCACCCATCGGATAAGGAAGCGCCTGTTGTGTACCGCGGACCCCATCAAACGTTTGATGCATCATTACCTGGTAAAGCGTATCATAATTTTTAAAATTTCGATTGGCAGAAACTTCGTCGTAAATCCATAATCCAATGATCATGGCAACTGCCATGCCCGTAGCTAAGCCAGCGATATTGATTATAGAATAAACCTTACTTTTCAAAAGGTTTCTCCAGGCGATTTTGAAATAATTTTTAATCATACGAAAGCTTTGAGCTGTGAGCTATGGGTTTTCAGCTTTAAGCTGCATGCCACAAGCATGAGCCATCATAGCTCTTTACTTTTTTAGTTCTTCATAGGTGTTTAATCGCGGATGCCAGAGGCATACAGCTTGCAGCCTATAGCTTACGGCTCATCTCACTCCGACCTAAGACTCTTCACCGGGTTTGCCATCGCCGCCCTAATGGCCTGGAAACTCACTGTTACT
>DASXOT010000030.1:0-2847 GCA_036494065.1 Chitinophagaceae bacterium | reverse complement strand
TTTGTTCATGTATCTCGCGAGACTGATTAGCAAGAAGCAGGATGTGATCAAAGATTTCAAAAAAGGATACTTGCCCTTGATCACACCAGTCGCTATTATTTGTTTGCTGATTGCACCTGCTAATTTATCCACTGCGTTATTGTTGGGGGCCAGTTGCATGTTGCTATTGTTTATCGGCAGGGCGAGGACAAAACATTTATTACTGACGATTGGTGCGGTTTTTATACCGGTTTTGTTTTTGATCATTGCCGCTTTTATCAGTCATAGGTCGGGAGATGCTTCAACTGAAGTAAAAAAGGAAAGCTCTTCCAAACTAACCGGTAGAATCAATACATGGATCAGCAGGGTTGAACATTTTATATATGGGGGCAAGAATGGTGATGATGAAGATGCCTACCAGATTAACCAGGCAAAGATTGCCATTGCGAAAGGTGGCTTTGTAGGAGTAGGACCAGGCAATAGCACCCAAAGAAATTTTCTGCCGCAGGCGTATAATGATTTTATCTACCCGATCATTATAGAGGAATATGGATTGATTGGAGGGGCATTTATTGTTTTCATTTACCTCGTATTTCTTTTCCGGAGCATTAAGATTTTCAGGAGATGTCCTTATGCATTCGGAGCATTCCTTGCATTGGGACTCAGTTTTACCCTGGTGATACAGGCGTTGGCGAATATGGCGGTAAGTGTAAATCTTTTTCCTGTCACCGGCGTTACGTTGCCGTTGGTAAGTATGGGCGGAAGCAGCTTTTTATTTACCTGCCTGGCAATTGGTATTATCCTGAGTGTTGCAAGAAATGTGGAACAGCTGGAGGGGAAGAAAAACGAGATGGCGGGTGTTTAAGAATCATACCGGATTTGAAATAATGATTGCTGATCCGGGCATCGAAAATTGAATACGAATAAAGTGAGCAAGCGCATCATAATAGCGGGCGGAGGAACAGGCGGTCATATTTTTCCGGCAATCGCAATTGCCAATGCACTAAAAAAGATTGATACCGGCATTGAGATCTTGTTCGTAGGTGCAAAAGGAAAAATGGAAATGGAAAAAGTACCGCAGGCAGGATATAACATTAAGGGATTAAATATCGCCGGTTTCAACAGGAGCTCTTTGATAAAAAATATTTCATTGCCATTTAAACTGGTAAAGAGTTTTCTCCAGGTTCGCACGATTGTGAAAAACTTCCGCCCCGATGGAATCATCGGGGTTGGAGGTTATTCCAGCTTTCCTGTTTTGCGATTTGGGCAGGCTAAGAAAATTCCAACATTCATTCATGAATCGAATTCATTTGCCGGCAGATCGAACATCTTACTTGGAAAAAAGGCGACAAAAGTTTTTGTTGCAACTGAGGGAATGGAGAGATTTTTTCCAAAAGAAAAGATCATGATAACTGGAAACCCCGTGCGGTCAAACATTTCGCAGTCGGTGGTAACACGAAGTGAGGGTATTAAATTCTTTTCATTGGATGAAAACAAAAAGACGGTTTTTGCAGTAGGTGGGAGCCTTGGCGCAAAATCAATCAATGAAGCTGTGAGTAAGCACCTGGATGAGTTATTGAGTGCAGGACTTCAGTTGATCTGGCAAACAGGCAACTCCTTTGGGAGCCAGGCACGTAAAAGAGCCAGGGGAAAATCCGCAGTTTGGGTGAATGAATTTATAGCGCAAATGGATTGTGCATATGCTGCTGCCGACATAGTGATTTCACGGGCAGGTGCCATGACCATCGCTGAACTATGCGTTGTAAGAAAACCGGTGTTGTTTGTGCCTTATCCTCATGCCGCGGAAGATCATCAAACGGTTAATGCAAAAAATTTGATAAGCAGAAATGCCGGGCTAATGGTAAAAGATAGCGAAGCGCTGGATAAAGTAGTACCAATGATTATTGATTTGGCAAAAGATAAGAATAAGCAAGATGAGTTAAAAAGAAATATTGGAACGTTGGCTGTCACTGACGCTGACAGGAGAATAGCAAGAGCGGTTTTAGAATTAATGTAGAAAAGGCGATATACCGGGGCAATAGATGAACTGATCAAAATAATTGCACCCACTTAATTTCCCAGGGAAGGGTGGGGCACGAAGGTCCAACAATACTGTCCTTATGAATTCCCCCTTTTGGGGGATATAGAAAATGAATTTGAACAGATGAATGATGAGCTCAAAAAAATCAGATCGGTTTATTTTATCGGTATCGGTGGAATAGGGATGAGTGCGATTGCCAGGTTCTTTCATTTTAATGGAGTAAGTGTAAGTGGGTATGATAAAAGTGAATCGGCATTGATCAGAGAACTGCAGGGTGAAGGAATCAAAGTACACTTTGAGGAAAACGTTCAAAGCATACCAGGGGACGTGGATCTCATCGTATACACGCCGGCAGTTCCTAAAGATCACAAAGAATTGGTTTTTTACCAGCAGAATGGATACAATGTAGTGAAGCGAAGTGATGTATTGCAAATGATCACAACGAGTTCTTTTAATATCTGTATAGCCGGCACACATGGAAAGACGACGACTACGACAATGATCGCTCATTTACTGAGAGACAGCGGTTATGGTTGTAATGCTTTTCTTGGCGGCATTTCGGTAAACTATGGAACTAACTTTTGGAGTAGCGATAGAAATGTTTGTGTGGTGGAGGCCGATGAATATGATCGAAGCTTTTTGAAATTGGATCCCAGTATTGCTGTGATCACTGCAATGGATCCGGATCACCTGGATATTTATGGAACAGCCGAAGCAATGGAGCAAGCATTCATTGATTTCAGCAAAAAAATAAAACCGGGTGGATTACTGGTTAGCAAATTCGGACTAAAAAGAGAGAAGGATCTGTTTGCTGGACTGAAAGGTGG
>DASXOT010000029.1:0-11968 GCA_036494065.1 Chitinophagaceae bacterium | reverse complement strand
GCCACAGGTTATTCGTTTCGATGCCTCGTCGCTTCCGGTTGGAGAATTGGTGCTCAGCAGCAAAACAAAATCGCTAAAGGAAATATATGACCTGGCAGCAACCCGCATACGACCACTGTTTGCAACTGTGCGAGGCTTATCGGCGCCACCTCCTTTTGGAGCTAATTCAAGATCGGTAGTCATTAATGTAGATCCTGAAAAGCTAAGAGCATACAATGTTTCTCCCGACGAAGTGGTTCAGGCCATTGCAAAAAATAATATCATGACGCCTTCGGGCAATTTGAGAGTCGATAGTATCATGTACGTCACAAACTTGAATTCACTGGAGGATGAAGTAAAAGATTTTGAAAATATATCGATCATTACGAAAGACAACAATACGGTCTTCATAAAGGATGTGGCAAGAGTGGCCGATGCTGCCGACGTCACTGTCGACTATGCATTAGTAAACGGCAAACGATCCATCTACATTCCGGTTGTTAAGACGGCCGATGCCTCGACATGGGAAGTGGTGCAAAGCCTTCGCAAAAAATTGCCAGAAATGCAAAGCCTGTTGCCCGACGATGTAAACGTAAACTATGAATTTGATCAATCGGTTTTTGTGATCAATGCGGCAAAAAGTCTGATGACAGAAGGAGTTCTTGGCGCCGTGCTAACAGGGTTGGTAGTATTGTTGTTTTTAAGAGACTGGCGAAGTAGTTTGGTCGTCATCATTACCATACCTGTGTCCATCCTTTCTGCCGTGTTATTCCTCAAACTTTTTGATCAAACGATCAATATAATGACATTAAGCGGGCTGGCACTGGCAATAGGCATCCTGGTAGACCAGGCAACAGTGACCATTGAAAATATTCATCAGCACCTGGAAATGGAAAAAACAAAAAGACGGGCTATTCTGGATGCTTGTCTTGAAATATCATTTCCATTATTGCTCATATTACTTTGTATTCTTGCCGTATTTGCGCCATCATTTGTCATGGACGGTGTGCCCAAAGCGATGTTTCTCCCTTTATCGCTATCGATCGCATTTGCGATGATCATTTCGTATGTCGCTGCGCAGACTTTAGTACCTGTTATTTCCAATTGGCTATTGAAAGAGGAAATGTTTCATTATCGTCATAAGGAGTTTCACGCGCATGCGGGTCTTGCCCTGGATAAAAAAGAAATAAACGAAGTAAAGAAACACGCCCGGCAGGATGAAAAGCATTTTGAGGAGAATAACTTTTTTCAACGATTAAAGCAGCGGCTGACCAATCGGTTGGACAAATGGATGCCAAACAGGAAATGGATCGTAAGTATTTACCTGGTCATAGCTTTCGGGCTGGCGGGGCTTTGTTTTGCCACCATTGGAAAGGATCTTTTACCTAAATCAAATGCCGGTCAATTACAACTAAGAATGAAAGAACCTGATGGAACGAGGCTGGAAGTAACAGAAAGAGCAGCAAAGGATGTTTTACACATTATTGATTCAACCGTCAAGGGAAATATCGAAATAAGTTCCGGCTATGTTGGAATAGTCCCCAGTAGTTATGGTTCAAGTAATCTCTATGTATTCAACAGTGGTACGCAGGAGGCAATCATGCAAATAAAATTAAATGATCATTACAAAGCAAACATGGATGATCTGAAAGACCTTCTACGGAAAAATATTCATGCTAAATACCCGCAAATAAGATTATCATTTGAACCGATTGAACTCACTGAAAAAATTATGGCCCAGGGTGCTTCAACGCCGGTTGAGGTCAGGATCGCCGGCAAAAATTATTTGGATATAAAATCGTATGCGCAACGACTCGTCAACGATTTGCAGCAGGTAAATTATTTGAGAGATGTGCAAATTGCCCAGCCACAGTCATTTCCGGTCATTAATATTTCTATCGATCGTTTTAAGCTGGCACAAATGGGTCTTAACTTCGATGAGGTAGCAAAAAGCATCACTGAAGCCACATCCTCCAGTCGTTTTACAGAAAAGAACCAGTGGCTGGACAAGCGAGTTGCCTATACTTACCAGGTCCAGGTGGAAGTGCCGGAATATATCATGAACTCATTGGAACAATTGCAATCAGTTCCATTGGTAAAAGGTCAAATGCGCCCGGTACTTTCGGATGTGGCAACATTTAAAACCGATTCACTTCCGGGAGAATATGACCGTAGCGGTCCAAGAAGGTTCGTTACGGTTAGCGCCAATATTTACAAAAAAGATTTAGGCACAGCAACCACCGCTGTACAAAAAGCAATTGATGGATTAGGCGAGCCTCCAAAAGGAACTATCGTAGAAATAAAGGGAATGTCTTCGCTACTAACTGAAACATTGGGTTCACTACAAACAGGTTTGATCGCCGCCGTTATTGTCATACTTCTGCTACTGGCTGCCAATTACCAATCCTTCGGATTATCGATTTCGGTTGTAGCCACTGTGCCTGCTGTATTGACGGGATCGATGTTATTGTTGCTGGCAACTGGCTCTACACTAAACCTGCAATCGTATATGGGCATTATCATGGCTGTTGGTGTGTCGGTTGCTAACGCCATATTAATTGTGACCAATGCGGAAAATCTGCGAATGGAATATAAAGATCCATTCAAAGCTGCAACGGTTGCTGCTGGTATTCGATTGCGTCCAATTCTAATGACGAGTCTCGCGATGATAGCTGGTATGATCCCAATGGCCAGTGGGCTGGGGGAAGCAGGAGATCAGTCAGCACCACTGGGCCGGGCAGTCATTGGCGGCCTCGCCGCTTCTACAGTCGCCGCCCTGTTTATTGTGCCGCTGGTATATGGATGGGTACAACAAAAAAGACCTTTTAATAGCGTTTCATTATTACCCGAAAATGAAAATAAAACATCATCATGAAAAAAAATATAATCATTATCGCAATAGTTTCGTTTTTCGCCTCCTGTTCATCACGCGGCAAGCAGGCAAATTCACCAGCCGACAAAGAAAAAAATTCGACACACTATGAACTCGTTACCGTTGAAAGGGGAAGCATTGCAGCTGCATTGAAACTGCCGGCACAACTGGCCGCCTACCAGGAGGTAAATATTTTTCCTAAAGTAAATGGTTATGTAAAAACGGTGTTGGTCGATATTGGTTCGCGTGTAACACAAGGCCAGCCATTGATGATACTTGAAGCTCCTGAGTTGAACCAGGCATCCCTGCAGGCAAAGGAAAAATATGCAAAATCAAAATCCGACTATATCATTAGTAAAGAAAATTATCAGCGATTACTACAGGCATCGCAAACCGAAGGAGCCGTTTCACCACTGGATATATCTTCATCAAAAGCAAAGACTGACGCCGATAGTGCATTGAGCAATGCTGAAAAGGCCAATTGGCAAATGCAGGATGAGATGCTATCCTATTTAAAGATCACCGCTCCTTTCGCCGGGGTGATAACCGAGCGGAATGTACACCCCGGAGCACTGGTAAATGCTGCTTCGAAAGATAAGCCTATGCTGGAGTTAAAACAGGAAGATCTTCTGCGCCTGGAGGTTGACGTTCCGGAAAACATAGCTTCAAACTTAAAAGAAAAAGATACTGTTCATTTCTTTGTAAGTGCTTTAAACAACAGGCAAATGACAGGCGTTATAAGCAGGAAATCGGAGAATATAAATATGCAGTACCGGACAGAAAGAATAGAAATAGATATAAAGAACAAGAATTACACTTTACTGCCAGGCATGTATGCTGATGTGGTATTTGTTTCCAAAGGAAGCGAAGGAACCGCCATCGTTCCATCTACCGCAGTAGTTACTTCCACAGAAAGGAAATATGTTATAGCGGTGAGAAATAATAAAACGGTCAAGATTGATGTAGAAACGGGAAATCAAAGTAATGGCAAAACAGAGGTCATCGGTGCGCTACAACCCGACGACGCCGTAATTGCAAATGCGAATGATGAAATAAAGGAAGGTCTGACGATCACAAGTAAATGATAAATCGATGAGTCGTCAGTTCCCGGCTATTAGGGAGTCCATTTTACCTGTCCAATTTCAATATCGCCATTTTGATTGTTCATGATTACATTGTCTATATCGATCGACTGGTCGGCCTTCCCAAAATTTTTAAATGACACGATTCGAATGACACTTGGTCTCTCACTTGAGTAGTAATAGTAGTCATGGTAATCTACCCGTATCTTGTAGTTTCCATGTAATGCCTCCTTCGTTTGATAGTCAATTGAACCATGGTAAAAATAAGGACAGCTTGAGACGTTCATATAACCTCCATTGCGTGTGGCCGGTTTTTCCAGTGAGCATTTCGCGCCGCCCGGTTCTACGACAGTCACGCCAAAAGATTCACTTCCGTTTCCTTCAATCATAACTTTAAGATCAACCGCTAGAGGCTTTATCAATTCAGCAGGGATCATAGAAATGTCAAGATGGCTTTTTTTTATGGCTATTATTGCATTCATATCATCTAATATTCCTGCTTTGAATGACCGACATGAATTCTCATCTGTCAACAGATTCAGCTTAATCGATTGGTAAAGAGTGTTAACAGCTTCCTGGTAATTTCCATTTTGATAATATGCCCATGCAAGATCACGACGCAGGTGCAGATTGTATGGATCCGATTGGACGAGACTTTTATATACATTGATAGCTTCGCTAAAATATTTCCAGGATTCAAGCACGAAAGCAATCGCCCTAAGTGTCGACTCGTCTCCTTCAGAAACTTCGGCCGCATTCAATAATATCGGCAAAGCATCATTCTTAAGACCGACCTCGAAAAAGTATTGAGCCACATCAAAATAAAAATTTGCTTCATTCCCATATTCACCTCTCAATCCCTGGTACATTAGCAATCTCTCGTTTGATTTTGCAGATTTCAACAGTTGCATATATTCTATATCTTCCATATCTCTCAATCGATAGCGGCCACTATAATTGTAATAGGAATAATTGCGCCCTCTTTTTGAGTTAATAAGGATAACGCCATTGCCCGAATTACCACCATAAATAGCCGTTGACGCTGCATCCTTCAATACGGTTATGCTCTCGATATTGTTTATATCAATGTAATTATTAGGATTCCCCTGAATTGGCAATCCATCGATAATGTAAAGGGGATTATTATTTGGCAAAGAAGAAATGCCCCTGATCGAAATATTCGGTTGATTAATAAAATAATTCCCAGTCGTGAACACCGATATTCCTGCCACCTTTCCCGCAAGATTTTGTTCGATACTGAGGCCTTGTTGAATCTGGTTTCCCCTATAAAAACTTACTGAGCTTGTTAAATTCTCCTTTAAAACAGATCCATAACCCGTCACCACTACTTCCTGCAAATCACTAACGCGTGAACCAAAACTCAATCGTGCAACCCGACCCAAAAGTTCATTCTCAGGGCCGCTTTCCGGGCTGGTTTGAAAACTGACTGGAGTTTGATGTTCAAGCGTATCCAATTGAATTATTTTGACATTTTTGTCGAGCTGCCTCAACATGGAGTTATACGAAACAGCTACGTTTTTAATGATGTCAAATTCGTCCAGCTCTTTCAATTTTTGCCGGTAGGACCTGGTATTCCGCTTTACATAATTTAATTTCCGGCATTCTTCTTCAAGATCTTTTGGCGGAGCAATATTGTAGCACATATAATCTTCCGCCTTTTCCAATACTATATAAGAAGTATTTGCTGTTACGATTTTTTCTTTCAAGCCAAAATCAAGAACATCCTCCCATGCATACATTTTCTGAATATCCTGGAATCGTTGCAGCATATTTATTCTTTCACTGGCCAGGGCCGCACAATTGCCTTTGGATGACCCAATAATTTTTTCTGTGTCGGTTATTGTATTTCCATGCCCGTAGTAAAGCGTAACAATCTCGTTTGAATCCCTGATGCTGCCAGTTAGGAGAATGTCTTTTTCGGCCGAAAGTGGAAAAAGCTGATCACAGGTGATTTTCTGATTTTGCGAACTAATCCGCAATAGCCAATTATGGACCGAATCCGCCCGCATGACCGCTTCCGTAATGGTTAGTTTGGTAAGATCAACCAATTGACCGCCATTAGAGCCAGTGATCTCTTCGAGGTGCTTTGTATTACTATTGACGGAAGAATTAACGCAATAAACCAATGATGCCCCAATATTTGGCATCGTTCGTCCATAGCTGTTCTTTCCATCGCTAAATAGTAGTATGGCATCAGCGTCTGCATTGGAGAGATCCAGACAGCCCAATTGAGTGGCTCCATCATAATTGAGCGATCGAATATAACTTTCCCATTTGTCGCTAGAATTATTCTCAAGATCAAATACAACCGTATCCAAAACATGATAGCTAAACGGCATCACGATCAGTCTCGAAACCCCATAATAAGAAACGTATTGCCGAAGGAAATTGATTTCCTTTTTTACATTTCGGTTTTGCCGGGACCCTGATACATCCCAGCATACAAGTACTTTTTTCGGTTGAATGACAGATTTTAAAGATGCTCGCGATGGCAATCGCAACGCATAATAATTTTCCCTTCCGATTGTGTTCACGCAATAATTGATTTTGCCGCCTTTCAACGGAACCTCGAAGAAAATTTCGCCATTGAGTGAAAAATGTTCGGTCTGCCAGCGAATTCGACTTTTATCGGAACTCGTGTCGGAAATCTTACCAGCCAGCAGTCCTCTTTTTATAATTGGAGAAAATCCACCGTCATTTGTATTGATATTTATGTAAAACCTCGAAACTGTATCGGTCTTATAGAACGGAAAGGTATAAATAAGCGCTTCATCTGTTTGCCTAAGCAATTGTTCAATTGTCATCGTGATCTTGCGGATGCCTTTTGCGGGAACCGGAAAAATATTAAGCCTGTAGTTATTATCGTATTCATATTGCAACAAAGCGGGATCCATTCTTTTACCAGTTATGCTACTATATGTAGCCCGAGCCTTCCAGCGTTCCTCAATAGAACCGTCCCGGTATTTTCCATTTAGTTCCAGTTGAAAATCCGTAATGATCTGGCCGGGATCAAGATGAAAACGATATAAGCCTTCGATTTCCTTTTCACCGGGATTGTAAAATTCCATTTCCACGAAAGTAGTTGCCACAAATGCATCAGTTTGGATACTCATGTTTATACTATTACATTTCATCGGTTGATCGAAAAGTCTTGTGTCCTTTTGGGCATGCAATAGTGAGATATGTAGCAATAAAGCCACCTGCAGGCATAGCTTGTTCCTCATAAGCCTTTGTTTTTTACTTGATGCAGAAAAAATAAGATTACATAACGGCCTTACCGGCAGGTAAAAGGTCAGGAATTAACAGTTTACCGTAAACATCCTATTTTAAGAACGACTTATTTTTTTTAAATTAGTAACAGTAAAAAAGCCACTCATGAAAAGTTTATCGGAAACCTGGTTCGCAGAAGGGTACATTGATTTCGAGTTAAAGAAATATACCTTGCTGGCCTACCTTCAGCAAGTCAACAAGTATTTTAATGAAAATAAATTGTACCCACAGCTGGCAGACGTAATCTTCCACTACAATAACCTGGCGGCTTTTAGAGAAAATAAAAAATTTCTACAGGAGCACTTTCCTAAAAAACTGACAGGAATGCAATTGGAAAAGCTGCAATTCTTATATGAGCAAATGATTGAGGACGATGAGCTGATGAAAGAGCTCGAAGAAATCATCAATTATTCTACCTCCACGATAAAAAGAACTATACGGAGTGGAACAGAAATCTATGAATTTATCGAAGACAAATTGGTCATTGCTCCAATCGGGCTTGTGCCGCTTGACACCAATGAAGGCTATTTCTTTTTGAGTAATGGGAAAAAAACTATAAAGATTTATTATTATCGTCTTTCATTCTTTGAAAAGCATGATGAGAAATATCGCAGTATAAGGACTTCTTATATTGACAGCCATCGCAAAAGTGTAAGCCATACGTATGAAAGTATAAAAGCAGATCTTATCCGTAACCGCAACGAACTGCCTAATCCCGCAGTATATTCCGTGGAAATCGATCTTGGCTTCCCAATAAATGAAACCTTGCTCCCTATTGCAAAAAGAAGTTTGGTGAAATATATTTCAAAACCTGCAGCTTAACGGATCAGGCAATCAGTTCTTCTACCATTTCCTTTTTCACTGAAAGTTTTGATTGTCGCCAAACCCTCCACATCTGGAGACATAAAGCCAATACAATTAACGATAGCCCGGTAAAAAAACTCCACCCCAACTCTTTATTTTCTTTGTAAATAATAAATGCAAGAATGATCCCGTAAACAGGTTCAAGGTTGAAAGAAAGATTTACCGTAAAAGCGGAAAGTTTTTTTAGAGAATTCACTGAAAATTGAAAAGCGAGTACTGAGCAAAACCACGCTAGTACGAGCAGCCACATCCAGTCTTTGAGATCCGGAAAAATATAATGGGTGGGAAATTCCTTTAGAAACAGAGGCATAAGAAAAGATAAGGCAATGGTGCCGCCACTTAATTGATAAGTAAGTATTGTTTGCGAATTCACCCGGTCGACAAATTGTTTTATCAGTACAATGGCCAGTGCAATTAATACCGCACAAAGTACACCGAGCATGACCCCAATTTTATATTTGGGATCAAACTGAAAAATAATATAGATGCCGGCGATCACTATTAATCCCAGGAAAACCTCGGTGAAATTGATTTTTCGCCTGAAGACCAGTGGCTCGAATAAGGCCGTAAAAAAACCCACTCCTGAAAAGCAAACCAAGGCAACAGAAACATTCGCCAATTTGATAGAACCATAAAAACAAACCCAGTGCAGGGCGGACAAAAATCCGATGCCTGATAATTTCAAAATGTCGTTTAATGAAATTCGCTGGATTTTTTTTGTAAGGGAAAATAATATCCACATCGATGCTGAAGTGATAAACATGCGATACCAGACCAGCACTACTGCATCTAATGTTATCAACTTGCCAAGGATGCCCGTAAAGCCAGCCAGTAATACAGCTATATGCAACTCAAAAAAAGCCTTTCTCATGAAGGGTGTAAAACTAAAAAAAGAAAAGTTGAGATCAACTCTCAACTTTTACTCATTATGATGAACGGGTTATGTATTTATTTTCCCTGCGCCACGATCTTTTTTTCCTGCAGAGAAGAGCTCTCCTGCAATGAATTGACGTGTCGCATCTCAACGTTCTTCACTCTTTTTCGATAGTTCTTGAACAAGCTAAGCCATCTTAAATTCAATACGCC
Source organism: Chitinophagaceae bacterium (assembly GCA_036494065.1). GTDB lineage: Bacteria > Bacteroidota > Bacteroidia > Chitinophagales > Chitinophagaceae > VBAU01. The sequence goes on along the minus strand of DASXOT010000029.1, from coordinate 2,794 downwards.
AAGAATGCCTTCTTTCACAATGCCTTTGTTCATTTTTGATGTGCCTTGTGTACGATCCCGGAAGAGTATTGGTACCTCTTTTAATTTGAAGTGAAGCTTCCATGCTGCAAACTTCATTTCAATCTGGAAGGCGTACCCCGCGAAAACAATTTGATCGAGGTTGATCGTCTCGAGGACTTCATGTCTATAGCACATAAAACCAGCAGTGGGATCCTTTATCGGCATCCATGTAATCAATCTTGTATACAATGAGCCTCCCTTGGAAAGTGCTACCCGGTTTCTCGGCCAATTGACGATTCCTCCTCCTTTTACATATCGTGAACCGATCGCAAGGTCAGCACCCTGGTTTTTACACGCATCATACAACCGGGGAAGGTCATTTGGATTGTGTGAGAAATCAGCATCCATTTCAAAAATATACTCGTAGCCCTTCGCAATAGCCCATTTGAATCCATGAATATAGGCGGTGCCTAGTCCTAATTTCTTTTTACGCTCTTCAATAAATAATTGGCCCGGGAATTTCAACTGAAGATCTTTTACAATCCTGGCTGTGCCATCCGGTGAGCCGTCATCAATGACCATAACATGAAAATCCTGCTGCAGGTTAAAGATGCTGTGCAGAATGACCGAGATATTTTCCTTCTCGTTGTAGGTCGGTATGATGACGATCTTATCCACCCTTTATCTAAATTACTAAATTGCTTTCTGGACTAAGTATAATTCTTATAGGCGGCTTGTTAAATCTTCTTCAGTAAGGTACGAGTATAGATTTCGGTGAGCTTTTGTTTTGTGTGCATGGGAAAGTCGCCCTTCATCATCCAATCATAATATTGCGGCTCGGTTTTCAATACCTCACAAATTGGGCGGCCCTTGTGTTTTCCAAAATTGAAAATCTCAACACCATTTTCTACGGTGAAACGCCTGGCAAGGTCAATGATCACTTCTTCGCCAATTATTTTTAATACCGATTCAACTGTACTTCCCAATTCAGGATAACGCTCCAGCTGTGCATGAAAAACGTCCAATGTAGCAAGTGCATCGGCCTCGGCACTGTGCGCAGCCTCATGAATTTTATTACAATAAAACCTGTAAGCCGCGCTTAAGGTGCGTTGCTCCATCAGGTGAAAAATTTTCTGCACGTCCAACAGTTTTCGATTTTTCACATCAAAATCCACACCAGCACGCAAAAATTCTTCCACCAGTAAAGGGATATCAAAACGGTTTGAATTATAACCAGCAAGATCACAGCCATCCAAGATCTGTTTTAACTCGTGCGCAACCTGCTTGAACGTAGGTGCATCTTTTACCATGTCATCTGTGATGCCATGAAGTTCCGTAACCGCTTTGGGAATAGGGATTTGAGGATTGATGATCTTACGTTTCACAACCTGGCTTCCATCGGGTAGCAATTTTACAATAGCTATTTCTATGATACGGTCTGTGCCTAAATTAGTACCAGTAGTTTCAAGATCAATTACCGCGAGTGGTTTTTTCAGTTGCAGAGGCATTATCGAATTTTATTTCCGTCTGCAAAACTACGCTATTTCACTAAGTTTCTGAATTGAATTTTAGCCAGAAAACTGATTGTATTACAGGCAATAAAAGAATATTAAGGGTGGTTTATTCACGTAGATCAATCCGGGCTAATTGTTATCACTTATTTTACGCGATGATTCCTGTGAATTATCCATATGTGATTAAATTATATCTGTGAAAGGCAAAAGAGATGGAAACGGGTATAAAGCTTTCATTTTCAATACGGGAATATCTTAATTAACTATTCTACTACTAGCATAAACAAAAATGAGGTGTATATTTGCAAAATAATCGCGTATCAAAAACCGTTTTTTAGCAAACATTTTCCCTAATGAAAAACAAATTTCGTATACTTGTCTTGTTGGCACTGGTTGCAATAGCAATGAGCTCGTGCTATTCTTCCCGGAAATCTGGCTGCCCAATGAATCCTCAGAGTAATTATAGATTTAGAGGCTATTAATTAAACTCTTTAACGGTTAAGCTATGCATTGGATCCATCTCACCGACGAGGGCCAGGTTCAAAACATCATTGTAAGGTCCCAGGAGAAGCCACAAGTAATCTTTAAGTATAGTACAAAGTGTAACGTGAGTGAAGCTATCTTCAGCCACCTGCAAAAAGAATGTTGTCCCAAACACATGGACTTTCATTTCCTGGATCTGATATCCCATGAGGACATTTCGACAAAGATCTCGGAGAAATTTCATGTAGCTCCTGAATCCCCACAAATCTTGTTGATCAAAAATGGCGAATGTGTTTTCGAGGAAAGCCATTCAGAAATTTCTTTGCAGGAGATCATGGAGCATGTTACAACTATAGCCTGATCTTTACGCACAACAAAATTATTTGCCTCACTGCAGTCTACAAGTCGGTAATAGGCTTGTACTTAGGGACGAGTAATTTCATACCTATCCAGGCCACCAGGTAAGCAAGCCCGCATATCGTAAACATGATCGTATAACCCGTTTCAACATGACCAAGTGCCTTATAATGATCAAACAAGCCTCCACCGAGCTTTGATGTTACAACGCCGCCCAGTCCCCCTGCCATGCCACCTATTCCGACTACTGATCCAACCGCTTTTTTTGGAAACATATCAGAAACTGTTGTAAAAATATTTGCTGACCATGCCTGGTGAGCAGAGGCACCAATACCAATAAGGATAACCGGAATCCAATAGGTAATATGTCCGAGTGGTTGTGCTGCCAATATCACCAGTGGAAAAAATGCAATCAAAAGCATGGCCTTCATTCGGCCATC
>DASXOT010000028.1:0-1688 GCA_036494065.1 Chitinophagaceae bacterium | reverse complement strand
CATCGAAGAGTTGTTTAAAACACTACAGGTATACTGCAAAGAAGAATTAGAAAACATGTTTCCAGGCCGATGACCATTGACTATTTCAGGCACACGATAATCTCCTAACTTTATCGTCATTTAAAATCATTTTATGTTTGAATGGAAAGGAATTTTTCCTGCACTTACAACTCCCTTTAGTGCGAAAGATGACGTAGACATTATCATGTTTGAAAAGAATGTGGAAGCACAGATGGACGCCGGGGTTCATGGGCTAATCATCGGCGGCTCTTTAGGTGAGGCAAGCACTTTGAAGATAGATGAAAAGAAAATACTTGTAAGGACGGCTTTGAATAAAGCAAAATCAAGAATACCTGTTATTCTGAATATCGCAGAAGGCAGCACAGCGGACGCTTTACAGCAATGCGCGCTTGCTCATGATTGGGGAGCAGAAGGATTGATGGTGCTTCCACCCATGCGATATAAAAGCGATGAAAGGGAAACGGTCGCGTATTTTAAGGCGATCGCAGACGCCACCGATCTGCCAATTATAATCTATAACAATCCTGTCGATTATAAAATTGAAGTAACCCTGGATATGTTTGCCGAATTAGTGAATTATAAAAATATAACCGCCGTAAAAGAAAGTACAAGAGATGTTAGTAATGTGACCAGGATGAAAAATCGTTTTGGCGACAGGTATAAAATTCTTTGCGGAGTAGATACAATTGCGATGGAAGAGCTATTGCTGGGAGCTGATGGCTGGGTCGCGGGGCTTGTCAATGCTTTTCCTCAGGAAACGGTTACAATTTACGAATGGGTGCGAAGTGGTAAAATTGAAGAGGCGACAAATATTTATCGTTGGTTTATGCCTTTGCTGGAATTGGATATTCATCCAAAACTAGTTCAGTATATCAAACTGGCCCAGGCACAAATGGGTTTGGGAAATGAATACGTACGAGCTCCACGGTTGACTTTAACTGGCGATGAAAGAAAGAAAATTTTATCAATTATCGAAGACGGAATAAAGTCGCGACCTCTGCACCGTGATGTAAACAAGCAGGATAAAGCAGCTGGTTATGCGTAGCAAATTCATCCTCCTCACCTTATTTCTTTTTCATTTTTCCCCGGGATATTGTCAGTCAGAATGGAAACATGGCAGGCTGCAAGCAACGGCCGACGGCCATTATCTCCAATACGAGGATGGAACTCCTTTTTTCTGGTTGGGTGATACCGGATGGGAATTGTTTCACCGCTTAAGAAAAGATGAGATCAACCAATACCTGGAAAACCGACATGCAAAAGGATTCAATGTTATCCAGGCGGTTATTCTTGCTGAATTCGATGGTTTGAAAAAACCGAACCAATATGGCGATGTTCCTTTAATTGATCTCGATCCTGCAAAACCTAATGAAAAATATTTCCGGTTGATTGATTATACAGTTCAACTCGCCTTGCAGAAAAATATGTTCATGGGTTTACTGCCCACCTGGGGTGATAAAGTGACTAAGTTATGGGGAGAAGGGCCGGTAATCTTTAATGAAGACAATGCATATATCTATGGCAAATGGCTGGGTAATCGCTATAAAGATTATCCAAATATCATTTGGATATTAGGCGGCGACAGACCGCCTATAACGGATTCGGTTGACTATCGCCCGGTTTGGAGAGCTATGGCTAAAGGCATTGCCACGGGTGCCGGGGGTAAA
>DASXOT010000027.1:0-2638 GCA_036494065.1 Chitinophagaceae bacterium | reverse complement strand
CGCAGTCTGTAGCCTGCAAACAGCTATTCTCATTTTTTTCAATTATCATAACGGGCTTGAGTCATTGCTTACGGGTCATCAAATCCTCGGCTGGCATGGGTTTACAGGACATTATGTTTTGTTTGCAACAGCGTTCATATTGCCTTACGTTTACTACCAATCTATTGAACGAAAATTTTCCGTTGTCGCTAAACCTTTTCTCTTTTTATTGGTCGCGGCGCCAGCTATCTTTTCATTAAAGATGGCAATGTATACGCAACTATCCTTTTCGGACAATAATAACTGGAATGCATACTGGAACCAGGTCTACTACTGGCCCGTAAGATTACTAATGATTATTTCGATCTTGCTTTTAATTTGGAAAACCTTCGATAGCGATCAGTCGTTCTATGGTCTTACTATGAAAAAATTTAAATGGCAGCCTTATTTCATTATGTTGTTATGTATGTTGCCATTGATTATCGCGGCATCTACACAACCGGATTTTTTATCGATGTATCCCAAAATAAAATCGGTATTGCATATTGGCCACAGTATCCAATTATCATGGCTGCATAAATTATTTTTTGAGCTTTCTTATGGGAGCGATTTTATCAGCATAGAAATTTTCTTTCGTGGTTTTTTAATCCTTGCCTTTATCAAATGGGCAGGCCCCAATTCGATTTTACCCATGGCTTGCTTTTATTGTACTATCCATTTTGGCAAACCACTTGGAGAATGTATCAGTTCATACTTTGGCGGATTATTGTTAGGTATAATAGTATATAATACCAGGTCGATTTACGGCGGATTGATCATCCACATGGGAATCGCCTGGCTAATGGAGATTGGTGGATATATAGGTAATGCTTTATGAAGGCAAAATTCAAAATGGAAAATTAAAAATGAAAAAAACAGCTGCGAACTATGAGCCGTAAGCTGTGAGCTTCTAACAAAGTCAAAGTCCAAAAGTAAAAATGGAAAAAAAATGGCCGAACTTAGTTAGCCTTTAAAATCAATTTGCATTTTGCATTTGAATTTAAAAAGCTACAGGCCTGTAAGCCGGATTCTGTCGTGGGCCATCATTTATCTGTGCTGACAATTACTCGCCAGCATCAATCTGCCTACCCCGGATCTTGAACGAGCAGTTCTCAAACGATCCTATACGTGGCATTTCAGCATGCAAGGTTTACCCGCAAATAATGTTACCATCAAATGCCGTGAGCTCTTACCTCACGTTTTCACCCTTTCACCGTTATTCACTCTTTTTGTGAAGAAGGAACAATGGTGAGGTTATTTTCTGTGGCACTTATCTTCCCTTTTCGGAACCGGCTGTTAACCGGTGCATTGCTCTGCGCTGTCCGGACTTTCCTTCCCGGTAAACCGGAACGATAGCCTGGCCTGTAGCAAATTCTTAAATTAAAGAACGAACTGTAAAAATAAATATTAATTGCGGGATAGATTCAATGATGCAATAGCAGTTAATCGTACCATTTTATTCCGCATTAACCAGAGGTAATGAAAAAGAAAAAACAGAACCACCATTGAGACGACTCTTTACCTTTAGTTCACCATGGTGTTCTTTAATGATTTCTGAAGCAATGTACAGACCAACGCCTAAGCCAGGGGTTAGCTGTGCTTGTCTATTTACCCGGTAAAAACGTTGGAAGATGAGCTCCTGGTCCGACTCAGACATACCAATCCCGAAATCGATCACAGAAACAAGAGCAACGTTTTCATCTATTTCTATGCGAACTATGATTTCGCGGTTGGCAGGAGAATACTTGACGGCATTATTGATTAAATTCATCAATACCTGTTCAATACGTTCCTCATTGCCATGAACGAAAATGTTTGCAAGCAATTCCTTCTTTATATCGTGCGCACTATAAATAAAGCTGCTGTTCTCCACACATTGTACCACCAGTTCCGTAAGGTTAAAAATATGCTTGGTGAATTCGAGTTTACCAGCCCTTATACGGCTTGCATCCAGCAGTTCATCGACGAGGTGATGTATCTTATTCAAAGCAGAACTTGCCTTGGCAACATAGGATTTGATCCTTTCCGGTAAATCCGCTTCTGACTCCATTAGTTGCATATAACCTTTCAAACTCGTTAACGGTGTTTTTAGCTCGTGACTCGCGACGCTAATAAACTCGTCTTTTTTTTCGAGTTGTTTTTTCTGATCATCTATATCGATGTTTGTTCCTATCCATGCGGTTACATTTCCAAATTCATCTTTGAAAGGAATTGCTTGCGCCTGATGCCATCTGAAAATTCCGTCGGACATTCTTTTGAATCTGAATTCTCCTTCATATCGCAGCCCGGTTTCTATTGCTTTTCTCCAGGCAATTGAACTCCTATCCAGATCATCCGGATGAACTAATTCCCTTTGCTTTGTCTTAGAATCTTCCAGGCTAAAGCCGGTGTATTCACTCCACTGACGATTTACGTAATCCAGATTGCCCTCAGTGTCTGCCGTCCAAATAATAACCGGTAGATTATTGGCCAGGAACTTGAAATATTCCCTGCTCGTGAGTAGATCTTTTGTTCTTTCGCTCACCTTATCTTCCAATTTTTCATTCATCCTGGCCACACTCCTTCTCGCCTCTTCCAGTTGTTCATTTTTCAACTTTAATTGGTTTTCCGTTTCCTTCTG
>DASXOT010000026.1:0-2724 GCA_036494065.1 Chitinophagaceae bacterium | reverse complement strand
AGAAAGGGTTTTTGGCGAAGTCGAAAATCCGTTGGTCAAAGTGTTGACAGCCATGGAATATGAGGGAGTAAAGATCGACGTGGATTTCTTAAATGAGTATTCTAAGGAGTTAGAACGTGAAGCAAAGAAAAGTGAAGAAGTCGTTTATCAGCAAGCTGGTGTTCGATTTAACCTGTCATCCCCCAAGCAATTGGGAGAAGTGTTATTTGAAAAATTGCAATTAGATCCAAAAGCAAAAAAAACAAAGACTGGTCAATACGCTACCGGCGAAGATGTGTTGATGAAACTCGCTCATAAAAACCAGATATGTATGGATATTCTTGCATATCGTGAGTTTACGAAACTGAAATCCACCTATGTGGATTCCTTGCCTCAGCTGATCAATCGGAAAACGGGTCGTGTGCATACAACCTATGGACAGGCTGTGGCGGTCACAGGCAGGTTGGCAAGCAATAATCCAAATCTTCAAAATATCCCGATACGTACCGATCGTGGGAAGGAAATAAGGAAAGCATTTATTCCAAGGGACAGTCATCATATCTTATTGAGCGCTGACTATTCACAGGTTGAGCTTCGGATTGTAGCCGCCATTAGCGGTGATCCTAATATGTGCGAAGCATTCAGGAAAAACAAGGACATACATAATGCAACAGCGGCAAAAGTTTATAACATAGATGAAAAAGAGGTGACAAAAGAGATGCGTTATAAAGCTAAGAGTGTCAACTTCGGAATCATTTATGGCCAGGGTGCGTTTGGTCTTGCCGATAACCTGGACATCTCACGAACCGAAGCCAAAGCCATTATTGATAATTACAAAAAAGAATTCCATGGCATCACAAAATATATGGACGATACCATCAACTTCGCGCGTGAACACGGCTATGTACAAACACTGATGGGCCGCAAGAGATGGTTGAGGGATATTAATTCGGCCAACTTTACTGTGCGCGGATTTGCCGAACGCAACGCCATCAACTCACCAATCCAGGGCACGGCTGCCGATATGATAAAGCTGGCGATGATCAAATTGCACGAGGAGTTCAAAAAGAGAAAATTCAAATCAAAAATGATCTTACAAGTTCATGACGAACTTGTTTTTGATGCACTACAGGAAGAGTCGGATGTTATACAGCCTGTAATTATCGACTGTATGCAAACGGCAATGTCGCTGCCTCACGACGTTCCCATCATCGCTGAAATTGGTTTTGGTAATAACTGGCTTGCCGCGCATTAATAAATTATGTATTTGGGGAAAAACGGCATAATTTTCTGTAAAATATCCATAACCAGTTACTGCACAGCGAACGATCCGAATGAATAGCAACATCCTAAAGAGCGGGTACCTGGAAACCTTGTCTGAATTATTGTTAGATAATGTTTCGGATGCCATTATTTCTACTGATAAGAACTTTATTATTAAGTCGTGGAACAAGGCGGCAGAAAAAATTTATGGGCTTTCTTTTTATGAAGTAAAAGATAAGTTCACCGGCGATATATTTCGATATGAATTTCTAAATGATTCGGCGGAAATTTCGCGAAAGAAATTGATTGAGGAGGGAAAATGGAAAGGCATTGTGGCTTTTACCCGGCCGGATGAAAAAAAAATCTTTTTAAACGCCTCTGTCAGCAAGCTCCATAATGAGAACAATGAGACGATCGGCTTTGTCGCGGTAAACCGTGATATTACCCATTCGTACCAGATGCAGGATCTTTTGCAAAATGAACAGCGACTAAGCTTTGCCCTTCAGGGAGCAGGTGATGGAGTATGGGAGTATAACTTTCAAACCGAAGAGGTTTATTATTCCCCCGGGTATAAAAAGATGTTGGGATTTTCAGAGCACGAGTTCCAAAATGATTCACAAGAGTGGCGTGGAAGGATTCACCCGGATGATTTATGGCTTGTCAAAGATGTAGAACAGAAATACGACAGGAATGAAATTCAGAACCACTCTATTGAGTATCGGATTAAAAATAAATCATGTAATTATATCTGGGTACTGGATCGTGGAATGGTAATTGAAAAAACTAAAGAAGGAAAGCCGTTAAAGATTATAGGTACCCAAAGTAATATTGATGATCAGAAAAAAGCCGAAGGAAAAATTAAAAGTTTCCTTGACTCTGCACCCGATGCAATGGTTATAGCCAACGAAAGAGGTGAAATAGAATTGACAAACAGCCAGGCTGAAAAATTATTTGGATATGATCGACAGGAAATGATTGGTAAAACTATTGAGGATCTTATCCCCGACCGTTATGTAAATAATCATAAATCGCCCAGGAATATTTTTTCGCAAAACGCCCAGCCACAAAAGGTGGTAAGGGGGCTCGAAGTTTTTGCCAGGCGGAAAAACGGCGAAGAGGTTCCGGTGGAGATAAGCCTGAGTCCTATTCAATCGGAAGATGGGCTAATGGTTTCTGCGGCGATTAGAGACATTAGCGAAAGAAAAAGAACAGAACAAAACCTGGCCAAAGCGCAGCAGCTCCTTCAATCGTTCATGAAGAATACCCCGACCATGAACTGGATTATCGATGAAAAAAATTGTTTCCGGTTTTTGAATAAGTCATACATGAATGCTTTTGACCTAACTCCCCAGCATATCGGGATCTCGGTTTATGAAATATTTCCTGCCAGTATGTGCGATGCATTCATTGAAAATAACTGGCGGGTATGGAATTCAGGCCAGGCATTGGAAACGTTAGAGGAAGGTATTGTCCCCGATGGAA
>DASXOT010000025.1:0-2974 GCA_036494065.1 Chitinophagaceae bacterium | reverse complement strand
AATCGCAGAAGCGGCCAGGCCACGCAGCCGAACTCATAACTGACCATTAACAGGACTTCGTACTAATTGGGGTTTTGTTTGGAAATTTCAGATCTAAAGACTGACAGGCGAAGAAATCTAAACGCTTTAGAAAGGAAGAACCCTGGCTTTTTGATTTGAAGTTTGAATTCTATTTGGAGTCATTTTTACTAACTAAAAAAATCATCCCTGCCGTCGATATTACAGTCGACAGGGCGTGCAGGAAAGTAAAGAATGCAATTTTCAAATCAAGCCAAAAACTGGCATTACGGATATATTCAGCGTCCCAATGATACCGCATAAAAATGCTTTCGTAGTTAAGCGTGGGCCCGTGATGACCTTTGACCTGGGCTAAGCCGGTAATGCCGGGACGTACAAGGGTTCTGAATTGGTAAGCAGGGATTACGAAAGAAAAACGGGTGCAGTCCGAGAGCATATGCGGCCGCGGTCCAATGATGCTCATATCGCCAATAAGTACATTAATAAACTGGGGAAACTCGTCGATATTCGTTTTGCGCAAAAATCTTCCTAACCTGGTAACCCGGTAGTCATTTTCCCCGGCTTGTTTTTCATGGGCTTCTTCGTTTATGATCATGGACCGGAATTTCAGGCAACTAAACAAGCGCCCATTTCTTCCGACCCGGCGTTGGACGAAGAATACCGGACCTTTTGAATCTATTGTGATCAATAAAGCTATAACGGGGGTTAACCAGCTGAGGATGCCTGTAATAAAGATGATTGAGAAAAAAATGTCGATTACTCTCTTAAAGAAAAGATAATTTTTTTTGGTTCTTTGCGATTGCCGAATGATGATCTTCTCTCTCTCGGTTGTTATTTTTCTAACCGGCAAGCGGGACAAAGAATCGGTATGGTAGTCTATTTTATGCAAGGACAGGAAAGATAACCGTGATTTGTCTCATAAGGATGGTTGAAATCCTAACGCAACAAATTTTGAAATGGTTGCTCACCGATTTTTAGTTTTTCGTGGGGAGAAAGTCTAATTTTGATACATGATCCAGGCACTTAAAATAGGAAATGCGGCGCAGCAGAGAGCTGAGATAACGATCTTAAAAACGCTGGCTTATTTTGACATTTTTGATTACCCGTTAACCGAACTGGAAATAAAGAATTTCGGTGGTCATTTCCTTGATGAAAATGAATTCAGGTCAGTTATTCGCAAATTGATTTTTGTCAAAGCGATCTTCAGGATCAGTGAATTTTATTCCTTACGGGATGACCTGTCAATGGCCAAAAAAAGAGCCGAAGGAAACCGACGGGCGCAGGAGCTGATCCCCAGGGCCATCCAGATCGGTGCTTTTCTTTACAAGTTTCCCTATATAAAAGCTGTAGCCATCTCCGGCTCACTCTCAAAGAACTATGCTGACGCGAAAGCCGACATTGATTTTTTTATTATCGCCAGGTCAAATCGGCTTTGGATTGCGAGAACGTTTCTTCATCTCTTTAAAAAAATTACTTTCCTGTATGGGCGACAGCATTTTTATTGTATGAATTATTTCATCGATGAAAAGGCATTGAAGATCCGTGATCAAAATATTTACTCAGCCATGGAAGTGGTTACATTGCTGCCTGCTGCGGGCCCTGACGTACTGCGTGAATTTTTCAGGGTAAATGGTTGGACAAAAGACTGGCTGCCATGCTACGAGCCATCGTATGCAATGATAGGCACTCAAAAAAATTACCAGGTAAAAACATGGATTGAAAATTTTTTCAATCACCAACGGGGTGACAAACTGGACAATTTTCTTTTTAAATGGACGAGGCGTCGTTGGCAAAAAAAGGAAAGCCAGGGGCGAAGAAATCTGAAAGGAAAAATAATGAACCTTGTTACGGGAAAACATTTTTCAAAATCGGATCCTGAGGCGTTCCAGGAAAAGATCGTGAAGATGTATCAAACCAAAGTGGATCAGTTAAAAGACCGCTATCCTGAATATTTCACAGACTCTGCAATTTGATTTTTTTTTAAGCACATAGGCGTAGCGGACACATAGCAGGCACGCATAGAATGCCTTGTGTCTGGCCAATTGTGTAAGGTCTTATGCAATTTGAAAGGGGCCGACTTAGGCATGGCATTGTGTAATTCTATTTGTAACTAGGTGACTATTGATGTATGTGTTGAAAAACGAACTAAAGACTTTTTCGCAATGAAATGATGTAATAGTCCCCAATCGACCTCCAGGGCCATCTTGATTTCCATTTGCTTTCCAGGTTTTTGAGAAACCGGAAACTTTTTGGATGCTTATCTACAAAGTTTTCAATATAAGAAGGCGGCACAAATGTGCACAGCGCTTCAATTTTCAACACCTTGAATTCTTTCTTCAGGGTTTTTCTTATTGTAGATGGATTATAATACCAGCAGAGAAAATATTCTCCTTCTATGTGAGCTTTTCTTCCCTTTTTACTAAAGGATCTGCGAAAGGCTGTTTTCAATTTGCCTTTGAACAACAACAAGCTTTCCCAAAGACACAACTGGGGAAGAATGACCAGCGTTACAATGCCTCCAGGTTTTAGGAGTGATGAAAATGAGTGCAGCACTTTGTCCAACTGGTTAGTACAATTTAAGCCAGCGAAATTGGAAAAGATCAGATCAAAAGGACCGAGATCCTTTAGATTTTCCAACTGCGTGAATGAGCATAGCTCCGCAGAGATTTTTTTTTCCAATTTATTCAATCGAACCTTCTCACGCAGGATGTTTTGCATACCCTCCGAAATATCGGTAGCATGAACCGAATGCCCCTGCTTCGCAAAGTAAATGGCATCCTCGCCGGTGCCTGCATTTAACTCAAGGATTTCGGAGTTGGGAGCGATCAATTCATTGACATGTTCTCTCACCCTTGTTCTTTTATATTGAATGAGTTTATTGGTCGAATAAGTTTTGTCAAATACCGGTGATTGTCTGCTGAAGGCTTTCGCCGCTTGTTGCTCATTTAATATTTGC
>DASXOT010000024.1:0-4314 GCA_036494065.1 Chitinophagaceae bacterium | reverse complement strand
ACTGTAGCTGAATTAGCTTCTTCCGGAGATGTTCCTGAAATACTTTTTTGGGTTGGATGCTCCGGAAGTTTTGATCAACGTGCCCAAAAGATCACCAGGGCGTTCGCAAAAATTTTAGAAAAAGCGGGAATCAAATTTGCTATTCTTGGCAAAGAAGAAATGTGTACCGGTGATCCCGCGAGACGAGCGGGCAATGAATTCTTATTTCAAATGATGGCCTATCAGAATATTCAAACCTTGAACAATTACCAAATCAAAAAAATAGTGACAGCCTGCCCCCATTGTTTTAATATTCTGAAGAATGAATATCCCGCCTTAGGAGGCAACTATGAAGTTGTTCATCACACCATTTTTTTGCAGCAACTCATTGATGAAGGAAAAATAAAACTGAAAGAAGGCGGTGGCTTCAAAGGAAAAAAAATCACCTACCATGACAGTTGTTATCTGGGAAGAGCTAATAATATCTACGAGGCGCCCCGCAAGCTGCTGGAAATGCTGGACGCTGAATTAATTGAAATGAAACGGTGCCGCAGCAACGGATTATGTTGCGGGGCCGGAGGAGCTCAAATGTTTAAAGAGGAAGAAAAAGGCAGCACGCGAATAAATTTTGAAAGAACCGGAGAAGCAATATCTACCGGCGCCAATGTGATTGCCGCTGCCTGCCCCTTTTGCAATACAATGTTAACTGATGGAGTTAAAAACCTGGAAAAAGAAGGCGATGTAAAAGTGATGGACGTGGCCGAACTGATCATGCAGAGTCTATCGGATCAATAACACAACCTCTGCAATCTCTTCTTAATTTTGCAATATGATTCTTGAATATAAACATCTTTTAAATCCGGATTTTCACGCAGCATCAAGAGTGTGGATATACCAATCAAGCCGCCTATTTAGAATGAGTGAGGCGTTACAATTGGAAACGATGTTGGACCAATTTACTCACAGCTGGCTCTCTCATGGTGTTCCGGTCAAAGGGGAAGCCCATCTATTTTTCGGCCAGTTTGTAGTATTGATTGCCGATGAAACAGCTACCGGAGTAAGTGGCTGCAGTACCGATAGCTCGGTAAGATTAATTAAAGAAATCGAGCAAAAATTTGCTGTGAGTATGTTTGAAAGAACCATGCTTGCATTCCTCGTGAATGGAAAAATTGAAATACTGCCCATGCAGCAATTGCAGTATGCCGTCGACAAAGGCTTCATTTCAGGAGAAACACTTTATTTTAATAATCTTGTACCTACCAAAGAGGAACTGGAAAATAATTGGATAATTCCCCTTAAAGAAAGCTGGCTTGCGAAAAGAATTTCGTTTGCGAACTCCATTTCGTAATTTGAATTTACAAGCGGCAGTAGCTCAGTTGGTAGAGCATTAGCTTCCCAAGCTAAGGGTCGAGGGTTCGAACCCCTTTTGCCGCTCTTCGTAAAGTCAAAATTCTAAATTAAAAATTCAAAAGATAACCGACCTTAATTAGCCTCTAAATCTTTTGCATTTTGACTTTTGCTGAGGGTGCTGCCAGACTGTCACGACTGCTTGGTTTTGATTATCTTTGCGTCCCCTGATAAATCGGGAAGATTGAATGATTGATCCCCTCTCAAATAAAACGCACGATGAAAGCCGCCAGGGTGAGGCGTTTGCGCCTTTCACCCGTGATAGCAATTACTATCGCAAACGATTTTATATCGAAAGTTACGGATGCCAGATGAATTTTTCTGACAGTGAGATTGTTGCATCGATATTGAATGGTGAAGGTTTCGGAGCTACGCGCAATTATGAAGAGGCCGACCTGGTGTTATTAAATACTTGCTCAATCCGCGAAAAGGCCGAGCAAACTATTAGAAAAAGGTTGACTGAATTCAAAAAATTGAAAGAAACTAAGCCGGGAATATTGGTTGGAGTGTTGGGCTGCATGGCCGAACGGCTAAAAGCAAAATTTTTGGAAGAGGAGCAACTGGTAGACATCGTTGTGGGCCCCGATGCTTATCGCTCATTGCCGGCGCTGGTTGAAGAAGCGGAGACTGGACAAAAGGCGGTCAACGTCTTGTTAAGCCGGGATGAAACTTATGCCGATATTTCACCCGTAAGATTGGATAGCAATGGTGTGACTGCTTTCGTAAGCATCATGAGAGGCTGCAATAACATGTGCTCATTTTGCGTGGTACCATTTACCAGGGGACGTGAAAGAAGTCGCGATGCTGTTTCCATTGTAAATGAATGCCGCGACCTTTTTAGTAAAGGTTTCAGAGAGGTGACTTTATTGGGACAAAATGTCGACAGCTACTATTTTATAGACGAAGCGAATGATGAAATAGTCACATTTGCGAAACTCCTGGCAAAAGTGGCGCTTGTCTCTCCGTTGCTGCGCGTTCGTTTTTCGACTTCCCATCCTAAAGATATTACTGACGAGGTGCTACAGACCATAGCGAAACATGAGAACATTTGCCGGTATATTCACCTGCCGGTTCAAAGTGGATCCACCCGGATTTTACAATTGATGAATCGCACCTACACGAGAGAGTGGTATAAAGCAAAAGTTGATCGCATACGTGAAGTCATACCTGATTGCGGGATCAGTTCAGACCTGATCGCCGGTTTCTGTACCGAAACGGAAGATGACCAGCAAGACACACTCGATATCATGCGGTATAGCCAGTATGACATGAGCTACATGTTCATTTATAGTGAAAGACCCGGAACATTGGCTCAGAGAAGATACACGGACGATATATCTGGTGAGACAAAAAAAAGAAGACTTACTGAAATAGTTGAGCTGCAGAATCGTCTTTCATTAGAAAGCAACAAAAAAGATATTGGCAAAACCTTTAAAGTCCTGATCGAAGGAGATAGCAGGCGAAGCCCGGAAGACTGGATGGGAAGAAACACGCAAAACAAGGTGGTTGTTTTTCCTAAAAGCGATTTGAATTTCCGGAAAGGCGAGTATGTTATGATTAAAATAAATAACTGTACGCAGGCAACTTTACTGGGAGAATTTGAAGAATAAAGAGACTTAAAATGGCAGACATTCAATCAATAAAAAACAGGTTCGGAATCATTGGAAATGCGCCGGAGTTAAACTATGCATTGCAAGTGGCGTCACAGGTGGCTAGTACTGATCTTACCGTCCTCATTTTTGGTGAAAGCGGTGTGGGCAAAGAGGCTTTTTCACTCATCATTCATTCGCTCTCGGCAAGAAAACATAACCCATTTATAGCTGTCAATTGCGGTGCCATCCCCGAAGGAACAATTGACTCGGAATTGTTTGGTCACGAAAAAGGCTCATTTACCGGCGCAGTAGATAGCCGCAAAGGTTATTTTGAAACAGTAAATGGAGGCACGATCTTTCTTGACGAAATTGGCGAAATGCCGCTGGGTACCCAGGCCAGGTTGCTGCGCGTTCTTGAAACCGGTGAGTTTATAAGAGTGGGGTCTTCTAAAGTACAGAAAACGGATGTACGAGTGATAGCGGCAAGTAATAAAGATCTTCTTGAATGGGTAAATAACGCCAGGTTTAGACAAGACTTGTACTACAGGTTGAACACAGTTCCTATTCGTGTTCCTGCATTACATGACAGGAAGGATGATATTGTTTTGTTATTCAGAAAGTTTGCCACTGACTTCGCAGAAAAATATAAGACAGTTCCTGTACAATTGGACGACGACGCTAAAAACCTGTTAATAAATTATAGCTGGCCGGGCAATGTTCGGGAATTGAAGAATATTGCAGAACAGATATCAGTTCTTTCACAGGAAAAACAAGTCGGCTCGCGCGAATTGTCAAAGTTTTTACCGGAACATTCAGCAAATCGTTTGCCTGTGCTGGCACATTCCAATGGCCAGGGAAGTCACGAGTTTGCCAGCGAAAGGGAAATTCTCTATAAACTTTTTTTCGACATGAAAAAAGATGTAACAGAATTAAAGAGAATGTTCGTTGAAATTTTGCAGAATCCGGGTATGGTTGGCCAAAATCAAAACCTGTTAAATCAGTTAAAAGAATTGAAACCACAGGAATTAATGCAACCAAACAACCAGCCCGTTATCCAGGCAACCCAGACTCCTGTCCGCGTTCGACCGGAAGAAATTCATGAACATGAAGAGGTGGAAGAAAGCCTTAACATCATGGATAAGGAAAGGGAGCTGATCATTAAGGCCCTGAAAAAACATAAAGGTAAGCGCAAGGATGCGGCGTTGGATCTTGGCATCAGTGAAAGAACCCTGTATCGAAAGCTAAAAGAGTATGATATTGTTGAGTGACCTCTTATATTGTGAATTGTCAACAGTGAATTGGCAGTTCTCAGCTCATTCACAATTCACTTCAGCCC
>DASXOT010000023.1:0-2359 GCA_036494065.1 Chitinophagaceae bacterium | reverse complement strand
CTGGTTCCCGCTCCACATGTGATGCTGGCAAGAACAGGACACGATCCGATCGTCATGCCTGATCGTTTTCCCAGATCGTTTGATGATTTGAAACTAATACTGAAGGATCTTCACGCCAATACGGGACTTACTGAAGACGATAAAGAATTTTTTGCAGAAAGGATTTGGCAATTGATCACGAGTTGCTTTGAGCGAAGAGAAAATAATTACGAACGTCTCGGTTGGTGGGAGTTTACCGGAGCCGATGGGCGTGGCGAAGCCTATGCTGACCTTTTGGCCAGGGGTCTTACCAGAACACTCGTCGCTGCCAGAGCCAAAACTGCCAGTACAAAAACTGGTGGTGATATTTTTCTTCAGTTGATTTTTAATATGGCTAATCCCTCGGTTGCGACTGACCGGATATTGGACGGTCCCACCAATGAACGCTGGCTTCTTCCCTGGCATAAATTTCTTGTTAGCAAAGGCGTTGACTATCAATTTTTATCTGAGGTCGTAAAGATTGATTGCGATCCGGCCAATAAAAAGATTACCGGGGTTTGGATAAGGAAACGTCCTGACCCAGGCGGCCCTTTTGTCGACAAGCAGGCAGAGGCCGATTTGCCAATGGAAAAATTTACGGGCGACTATTATATTCTTGCCACGCCGGTAGAGGTAGCGGCTCCTCTTCTGATCGGCGATATTTTGAATGGTAAAACCGTTCAGGAATTCACAATTGGTGTAATCGACAAAGCTATTCATGACCATACACTTGATAATCCGGAGGTCTCTATCCTTGATGTTACAAATAAAGCTATCGGGCAAGCGGCTATCATGCAGGCAGACCCTGCGCTTTCCGGAATCATAGAGCTGTCAAATGATGTTTCCTGGATGACGGGCGTTCAGTTTTATCTGAATGAAGTAGTAACGCTCAACCAGGGGCATATCATTTTCTCGGACAGCCCATGGGCTGTAACTGCAATTTCTCAATTACAATTTTGGAAAGATTTCGACATAAGCAAATATGCGGATGGTAAAGTAAAAACCATTTTGTCCTGTGACGTCTCCGAATGGGATACGGCTGGTATTTTATATAATAAACCCGCAAAGGAATGCACGCCTGAGCAAATCAAAAATGAAGTATGGGCGCAAATGCAGCGAGCCCTCATGGCAGACGGTAAATGTTTGTTGGGCAAAGATCATGATCTTATCCATACCTCGTTTATTGACCGCGATATCAAATTTGAAGGTGATTACGCCAGCAAGAACAAGGAACCGCTGCTGGTGAATAAAGTAGATACCTGGCGGTTAAGACCTAATTCTTACACTTATATTTCTAACCTGTTTTTCGCCGCAGACTACGTACGAACACATACTGACCTGGCAACTATGGAAGGGGCAAATGAGGCTGCACGCAGAGCGGTCAATAATATTATCGTGGCATCAGGTGTAAAACAACCACTTTGTGAAATCTGGGATCTTCATGAGCCGTGGATATTTCATCTTTTGCGTCGCCGTGATTTTTTGCGGTATCAAAAAGGCTTGAAATGGCAAAAGAAATTTCCATGGTGGGTAAAATTATTGCAATGGATATTATCCTTTTTTAGAAAGGGAGCGAAGAAAACGACCTAAAGTATTCATGGCCCTTACATAAAAATCACTCAAGCGTAAAATTTAGACAAATGCCTAAGCTTTTCAATACGGTTGACTACACAGTACCGCAGCTTATCCTATTTGGCGTTGCCGCCGCTTATTGGGTTTGGGTTTATATTGTTGTGATAAAAGATATTTTCAAAAATAAATTTGTAGGGATACCCGTGTTGGCCGTATGCGCCAATATTTCATGGGAATTTTTATGGAGTTTCTTTTTTTATACAAATATGGGAGCTGTTTTTGAATGGGGTTATCGCATTTGGTTCGTTCTGGATGTGTTTATCTTTTATTCCATCCTGCGCTATGGAAAGATTCAGTTTACTGATCCATCATTCAAAAAATATTTTACATGGATTGTTGCTTTTACTACGGCAAGCTGGGTAGCTGCCATTTATACATTTACAAACCAATATTCCGATCCCATTGGCGCCATCTCCGCGTATCTGGTCAATGCACATATGTCTGCCATTTATATTATTCTTATCGTTAAATTTCCAAAGGAAAAAACCTTAAGTGTTTCAACAGCATGGCATAAAATGCTGGGCACAGCGTTAACAAGTGTTTTCTGCTTTTGGGCTTTCCCAAAGGCCACTTTCATGCTGACGATGACTGTGATTACTTTTGTTCTTGACCTAACTTACATTGTTATAGTAACTCATTATCGCAAGCCGGTAACGGAAAAACGACCAACGGCGGCAGTGGTCATGGCGGACTGAAGAATCAATTATTG
>DASXOT010000022.1:0-2552 GCA_036494065.1 Chitinophagaceae bacterium | reverse complement strand
TTTGGTGAACTTTCTTCTTTATCTTTTTTAAACTCAAGCTTTCCAAACTTCCAGGTAAAATTGAGGCCAAAAGAGCGGAATGGTATTTTGCGAAGACTGGTTTGCGTAAAGTCGGGTCCGTGCAAAAGGGTTTCCTGCCTCACGTATTTATTGAACGGATTAACCGCTGTTAATGCAATACTGCCTTTCTTATTCCAGAATTGCTTGCGTATGGCAAAGTTGTATGAAGTGAATGAAGGGTATCGCCCTTGTACTTCATTGCGTGCAGAATTGAAATTCCCAAAAAATTCGGCGACGAATGTCTTGGTGAATTGATAACTCGCGTTCAGGTTGCTGCGGAAATTTACACTGCTGGCATTAAAACCGGGGTCAATGGCATTTAAAGTATGCCGCTTAAATGCAAAGAAATTAGTGCGCAAATCCAGTTTGGTAAACAAATGCAGGTTAACAAACAGGTTGACCCCAAAATCTTTTTCCAGGCCAACATTCTCCCGCGTACTTACCGAAACATTGGAATAGCTGGAGTCACCAATTTTCAAACCGGGGTAATAAACCAGGTAAGATTGGATATCGTGATTGGAAGTGCGATAGAAAGTGCTGATCATGATTGATCCCAACTTATTAAAATCAAAGTTATATCCCAACTCGTAACGGTTACCGATCTCGGGTCTGAGAGTTGGATTCCCGGCAGTGATATTTTTTGAATCACTTGTATTGACAAAGGGATCCAGGTCTCTGAAATCAGGTCGTTCGATTCTTTTTGAATAACTCAGCTTGATCTGCTGGTTGTCTCCTATTTTTTTTAAGAGAAATACGGAAGGAACAAAAGTGTTGTAACCCGGGATATCTGCCTTCTGTTGAGCATCGGAAAAATAAGAGCTGATATTTGTGCGCTCATACCGGCCGCCAATCT
This sequence comes from Chitinophagaceae bacterium, assembly GCA_036494065.1. GTDB lineage: Bacteria > Bacteroidota > Bacteroidia > Chitinophagales > Chitinophagaceae > VBAU01. Next base: position 1,639 of record DASXOT010000022.1, on the reverse strand, counting down.
TTGCATCAAAAAGTTTAAAGAAAGGAAAACTTATCTCCGAATAAACTGCATAGATCTTCTGATGATAGGAAAGCGAGTTTGACAGGTAAGAGTCAAATAAAAAACTATTTACTGCAGGTTGATACGTCAGGGTATTGGCGCTGCTGGTGATATCTCTAAAATTGAGCTTACCGCCGGTCCCGAATATCACATCTTTTTTTATTGGCTGTGTGTAGTCAATCGTAATTTCCGATTCATTTTCCTTACCAGGATTGGTGCTTTGTGTTCCATAAAACAGTGAATCCTGTGGCATGTAATATTGTAAGTTGCTGGCTGAGCTGTTGTAGTTTCCGAGACTGGTATTGGCCGCAATATTCAGTTCCTGGTCGTCTTTGGAAAAAGTTTTCTTGTAACTGAGGCTAAAATCTTTTTCATGAAAATTAAATTCATTTTTCGTGTTATTGACCGATGACAGGATAGAATCTATTCCCAGGCCGCTAACTATTTGGCTTTGATCGATAAATCCTGTTCCCCTATTTCCAAAATGACCATATTCCATGGAAGCCGTGATACTATTCTTCTCATTAACGGTATAGTCAATGCCAATACCGGTGTGATAACCGCCTCTCCGGAACCGGCTGGACCCATCCTGTAGCAAGGTAACTTCTCTCCCCAAAGAATCAACCGAAGCCCGGTCATAACTGGAGGGCGTTGTAACGTAGGGTCTCGCATTACCGCCGATAAATGCATTCAATGCAAGCTTTCCTTTTCGAGCATTAAAATTAAACGACCCATTGTTCATCCGGGTTCCTGCCGTTAAGGAAAGATTTCCATTGATCCCTCTTGCTGTACTTTTTTTCAGGATAATATTAATAATGCCGCCGATGCCTTCTGCATCATATTTGGCGCCGGGATTGGTGATCACCTCAATGCTCCTGATCTGGCTGGCGGGGATAGACTGCAGCACATCTGTAATGTTGCTCCCAAAAGCACTCGATGGTTTACCGTTGATTAGAAATCGTATGCTCGAGCTACCCGCCAATTCTACGTTCCCATCCACATCAACCGAAACCTGCGGAACTTTTTTTAATACATCCGTTGCTACTCCCGTTTGTGAGGTAACATCCTTTTCCGCATTAAAAACCATTTTGTCAATCCTATTGTCTATGATCTTCGCCTGTGCGGTTATAACTACAGCCTGCATGGATTTGGCTGCTTTAGCCAGCGCAATATTTTTCACATCCACTACCGGGCTTTTTTCACTTACTGTAATATCTTCAATTCGCGCAGAATCGTAGCCGATAAATTCGACAACCAGGAAATAGGAGCCTGCGATTATATTCACTAGTTGAAAATGGCCAGAGCCATTTGTGGTAGTACCGTCTATTGGGCTTGGGTTTCCTTTCGCGTATAGTGAAACGGTGGCATAATCCAGCGCGCCATGAGTAGCTGAATCAACAACTTTGCCGGTAATGATGCCGGATTTATTTTGGTCTTTGTCATTTCCATTCTCCTGGGCTTTGGCTTCAATCAGGACGGAAAGAGCAAGCATGAGCAATAAAACGCTTTTCACTATTCTTGTTTACTTCTTTAATGGCGCAAAATTAACCGGTGATTCTGAAGAAATCTTGATTCAGGCTGCAAATTATTTATTGAAAAT
>DASXOT010000021.1:0-5805 GCA_036494065.1 Chitinophagaceae bacterium | reverse complement strand
CACTCAATACAGCCAATGGCGTATCACTTCCCATGGAGCCAACCGGTTCCTTTCCATCTAAGGCCATGGGAGCGATGATAGTCTCCAGATCCTCTTTTGCATACCCAAATGCTTTCTGATATTTAAAAACCTGCTCGTGTTCCAGGTGTGTGAACATCACTCTCGGTTCAGGTAATTCATCCAGGCGGATCTTATATTTATTCAACCATTCAGCATATGGTTTCTGGGAGCAAATCTTTTCTTTTAATTCATCGTCGCTAATAATGCGCCCCTGTTCCAAATCAACCACAAACATTTTTCCGGATTGCAGTCTTCCCTTTTCAATTATCATGGAAGGATCAACAGGAAGAACACCTGTCTCCGATGCCATGATTACCCGATCATCTGTTGTAACGCAGTAACGCGAAGGGCGAAGCCCATTCCGATCGAGTGTGGCACCAATTATCTTTCCATCTGTGAAAGAAATAGAAGCAGGCCCGTCCCAGGGCTCCATCATTGACGCATGAAACTCATAAAAAGCTTTCTTAGCCGGGTCCATATTTTCGTTGCCGTCCCAGGCTTCAGGAATTAACATCATCATTACCATTGGCAATGGGCGACCAGTCAGGGTAAGCAATTCAATCATATTGTCCAGGCAAGCTGAATCACTCTGATCGCTACTAATAATGGGTAGCAACATTTCCATTTCCTGCTTAGAAAAAAAAGGAGAATTGAACCCTTGTTCGCTTGTCCGAAGCCAATTCAAATTTCCCTGGAGGGTATTAATCTCACCATTGTGGGCGATAAAGCGGAAGGGCTGTGCGAGTTTCCAGGAGGGAAATGTATTCGTTGCGAATCGTGAATGAATCAGGCCAAATGCGCTGACCACTCTTTTATTGGAAAGATCAGGAAAATAATGTCGAAGCTGTAAGCTGGTTAATTGTCCCTTATAGACAATTGTTTTGTAAGAAAGTGAAGCAACATAAAAACCAATCGCATCTTGCTTTACCGTATTGCGAATTGTGTGTGCTGCATAATTGCGAAGTACAAATAGCTTTCGTTCAAAATCGTCCGGATTTGAAATATGATCAGGGCAGGCGATGAAGACTTGTTCCATCTCGGGTTCAACAGATAAAGCAGTAGGACCAATCCCTTCAGCGTTAACTGGAACTTTGCGATAGCCCAAAATTTCCAATCTCAATTTTTCTGCGGCGCGGTTAAAAATATCTCTGCATTCTTCGCGTAAACGCAAATCGCGGGGGAAGAAGATCATTCCAACGCCGTAACGGCCGTAAGAAGGCAAATGAAACCCTATACGAATGGATTCATCGAAGAAAAATTCATGTGGTATTTGTATCAGTATGCCCGCACCGTCGCCTGTATTGGTTTCGCAACCACAGGCCCCCCGGTGCTCCATATTTTCAAGAATCGTAAGAGCATCCTCAATATGTTGATGCGATTTGTGCCCCTTAATGTTGGCAACAAAACCAATTCCACAGGAATCATGCTCGAACGAAGGATGATATAAACCGCAATTGCCTGCCATGCAAGTTCTACATTTAATAGTGAATATATAATTAGCCGGGATCACTCCCGGTCATATGCAAGCAGCTTCGGAAAATACAAAACGTTTTTTATAGGAAGGAAAAACTTGTCAATAATTATCCACAAAAAACAGCCTTTTTACACCAAATAGCCAAACATCTTATCGTCTTTGTTGATCTCTGAGAAATCGATGTTGTGATTTCTCATCTTTTCCGTGAGATGTACATAATCTTTTTTAAACTTTAATTCAATTCCAATGAGCGCAGGCCCTCTTTCCTTATTCGTCTTTTGCATATATTCAAAACGGGTAATATCGTCGTTTGGTCCCAGCACATGATTCACAAATTCTTTCAACGCTCCGGGTCGTTGAGCAAAATTTATCAGAAAATAATGCTTCAACCCTTCATACTGTAAACTGCGTTCCTTAATCTCAGGCATGCGGTCGATATCATTGTTACTTCCACTCAACACACAAACAACATTCTTCCCCTTGATTTCCTCTGCATAGTCATCCAAAGCAGCAATAGACAAAGCACCTGCTGGCTCAACTACTATTGCATCTTCATTATAAAGTTGTAAAATGGTAGAACAGACTTTCCCTTCGGGAACAAGATGCATGTCGTCCAAAACGTCTTTACAGATAGAGAAGGTGAGATCACCGACTCTCTTTACCGCTGCTCCGTCAACAAAACGATCAATGCTTTCCAACGTAATGGGATGGCCTGCTTTCAAAGCCTGATACATGGAGGGCGCGCCTTCGGGTTCAAGTCCAATGATCTTTGTCCTGGGAGAATATGTTTTGAAGTAACTCCCTACGCCTGACGTTAGACCACCTCCGCCAACTGGCACAAACAGGAAATCAATGTCCGCCTTATCTTCTAATATTTCCAATGCTACTGTACCCTGTCCTTCGATAATACGCCGATCATCAAATGGCGGAATGAATGTCATTCCATGTTTTTCAGTAAACTCCTTTGCCGCAATTGCGCAATCATCAAACGAATCTCCGGTTAGCTTTATCTCCACATACTCCTCTCCAAACATTTTTGTCTGGTTTACCTTCTGTCTTGGAGTAATGATCGGCATAAACACCACGCCTTTTGCACTTAATTTTTTGCAACTATAAGCAAATCCCTGTGCATGGTTACCTGCACTGGCGCAAACAACTCCATTTCCTAATTGTTCTTTTGAGAGGCTGCTCATCATATTATAAGCACCACGCAATTTGTAAGACCGTACCACCTGCAGGTCTTCTCTCTTCAGGAAAATATTGCATTTGTGTTTGCGTGAGAGATTGTGATTGAATTGCAAAGGTGTTCTGTTCACGATGTCTTTCAATCGCAAAGCTGCCTCGTGGAAATGGAAACCAGTCATGCTAGTTGTTTCCACTTGTTTAGTTTGTATCGATTTTGTTTCCATTGAATATTATCCAACTGATTCAGACTTTAGAGCCTGTTTTCTGAATATTTCTTTTGTCGATGAGGCAGGTGGTGCTGAGCCCTGGGCTCCTTCAGGCTGATTTTCCGGGCGTAAACTTCTCACCGTTTTTCCAGCCTGCCACAATTCACTTTCGCGCAGATCTTTTAACTCCTGTTCCAGTTTCTCTCTATAATCAGATTGCGAATTTGAATCAATTGACCGCTGAGATTCTTTACCAGCAGCTACACTTTCATAGAGTTCATTAAAAACGGGCAGTGTCACATCACGAAACCTTTTCCACCAATCGAGAGCTCCGCGCTGGGCCGTAGTAGAGCAATTGGCATACATCCAATCCATACCGTTTTCAGCCACTAATGGCATCAGTGACTGAGTTAATTCTTCAACGGTTTCATTAAATGCTTCGGAAGGTGTATGTCCTTTTGACCTCAGCACTTCATATTGCGCAGCAAAAATTCCTTGTATTGCACCCATTAACGTTCCCCGTTCGCCCGTCAAGTCGGAATAAACCTCTTTCCTAAAATCTGTTTCAAACAAGTAACCACTTCCAATGGCGATGCCAAGGGCCACTACTCTTTCAAATGCTTTCCCAGTCGCGTCCTGGAAAATCGCGTATGAACTATTCAATCCGCGCCCTTGTAAAAACATGCGACGCAATGAGGTGCCCGAACCTTTTGGCGCAACCAAAAACACATCTACATCCTTCGGAGGCCTGATATCCGTCTGATGATTGAATGTAATTCCGAAGCCGTGTGAAAAATATAGTGCCTTACCTTTTGTCAAATGTTTTTCTACAGTCGGCCACATTTTAATTTGCGCAGCATCACTCAGCAGGTAGCAAATGATCGTTCCTCTCTCAAGGGCTTCTTCAATTTCAAACAGGCTTACACCGGGAATGAATCCATCACGAACCGCTTTATCCCAGCTTTTTGAATTTTTTCTCTGACCAACAATGACGCTGATTCCATTGTCACGTTGATTTAATGCCTGACCAGGCCCCTGAACGCCATAGCCAATCACGGCTATCGTTTCATTTTTCAAAACGTCCTGCGCTTTAGCGAGGGGGAACTCTTCACGAGTTACAACATTTTCTTCGACACCTCCGAAATTTAATTTTGCCATGTTATATTGTTTTAGTTAGTATGATACTTAGTTTTTGTTGAACGTGAGTCGAATGAAGTGCACATCTCTTTACCGATGATTGACGACCGACGACTGATGCCTGCATCTCATATCCATAGCTCAGAAATACTTCTGGCGCATTCTTCCAAAAACTGAACGTCAATCTCATTAAAGGCATTTGTTGTCTCGCCCTCCACATCTATAGTCCCCATCACTTCTTTACCGCTCTTATCAAATACCGGCACTACTATCTCTGATTTTGTATTTCGAAAGGTCAGCAAGTAATCTTCATCTTTGTCGATATCGTTTACCACTACTGTCTTCTTATTTATAACAGCCCTTCCATTGAGACCTTTATCACGAGGAAATGAGGGAATGGTTGGTTCGGCCCTTCCCGCACATGCCATGATTTTTATTTCCTGGTCAGATACATTGTAAATGCCAACCCAGGGATACCCTTTTGCCAGCCGAATCTTATCGGCGATCAGTCTTGCTTTTTCATTTCGGGAAGTCCCGGACCCCAATATTTTTTCAAACAATATTTCCATAATACATGATTACATGCTGAAAATCTTTTCATTCTCATTTAAATATTCATTCTCGATCACGTCTTCACTAGGCTGATGTTTTTCAAATTCTTTCAATTTCTCATGAAATCCATGACTTGATTTGATAATTGCCACCCTCGCACTCCTGACAAATTCAATCAATCCATAAGGCTCCAATGCTTTTATCAAACCATCGATTTCTTCACGATGCCCACTTGTTTCAAACACGATATAGTCCGTACGGATAGCAACAGCTCTGGCTCCATATTCACGCAGCAATCGTTCAACCTTCACTTTTTCGGCGATCACGTCTGTCGGCACTTTATACATCGCCAGCTCTTGCCAGACTATCTCTTCATTTGTGTTATAATAGGCTTTCAGCACCTCGACCTGCTTCTCGATCTGCCTGCAAAGTTTTCTCACCACATCTTCTGTTTCATTAATGACAATTGTAAACCGGTGAACGCTGTCAATCTCGGAAGGAGATGTATTCAGGCTTTCGATATTGATCTTTCTTCTTGAGAAAATTATCGCGATGCGGTTCAACAAACCGATTTGATTTTCCGTATAAACTGTTATGGTATATTCTTCCTTAATCATAGTTGAAGATTTGAAAGTCAAAAGGTAAAATTCAAAAGGCAAAATTTAAATCTTATTTGACACTTCATCTTTTTGACTTTTTAATTTTGAATTTTTAATTTATTTAAGACGAATTTCCGCAACACTGCAACCCTGTGGTACCATTGGGAATACATTATTTTCTTTCCCAACCATCACCTCCAACAAATAGGATCCTTCGTGCTCCAGCATTTTCTTCAATGCATTTGCCAATTCTGCACGTTTTGAAACGCTGCGGCCATCAATATGATACCCTTTTGCAACCTGCACAAAATCCGGGCTTGTAATATCTACAAAGGAATATCTCCTCTCATGAAACAACTGCTGCCACTGGCGAACCATTCCTAAAAAATTATTATTCAGTATAATGATTTTCACATTTACTTTACTTTGCATGATTGTGCCCAACTCCTGTATCGTCATTTGGAAACCGCCATCTCCAATCACGGCAACTACAATTCTTTCCGGCGCGCCAAATTTAGCGCCGATTGCCGCAGGTAGCGCAAATCCCATTGTTCCCAGGCCCCCTGAAGTAATATTGCTTTTTGTTTGATTA
>DASXOT010000020.1:0-2490 GCA_036494065.1 Chitinophagaceae bacterium | reverse complement strand
GAATATGATCACGGCAGAAGCAAAAAAATATTGGAATTCTGGATTTTGTCTTGAGGAAATAGAAAGAAGCGACGCCAAAAGAAACCCACCAAAAATTCCCACTCCGCCAAGGGATGGTACAGGAATTTTATGAATTTTTCTTTCATCAGGGACATCAAACAGCCTTTTCTCCTCTGCGATCTGTAAAACAATCGGTATGGCTAAAAAGGTGATGATGAACGAAACTGAGCCTGTCAGTAATACATCCAGCATTCAGGTGATTTTGGCGGTACAAAAATAGTCGTATTAGTCTTAAGTTTACAAAAGTCTTAAAAAAATTTAATGAACTCGCGTAAAATCATAAACAAAGGATAAGGAAATGAAGATAGTCTCAGGTGGAATTATTTAAAAAGATTGCACTTTTGCAGCATTAACCAGGAATTGGAAGATAGAAGGTACAAAAAGTTTAAACAATTCAAATAAAAATTTATGCCGGAATTAAAAACGATCGCTTCTCAAATACGACGGGACATTGTACGAATGGTACATGGTGCAAATAGTGGACACCCGGGCGGTTCCCTGGGTTGCGCAGATTTTCTTACTGCTTTATATTTTAAAATAATGAAGCACGATCCCCATTTTAATATGGATGCACATGGTGAGGACATCTTTATTTTATCAAATGGTCATATATCGCCGGTGTTTTATGCTGCACTTGCCAGGTCCGGTTATTTCGATATAAAAGAATTGGCTACGTTCCGAAAAATCAATTCAAGATTGCAGGGCCATCCCGCTACACATGAGCACTTGCCGGGAGTTCGGGTGGCCACAGGTTCTCTTGGCCAGGGAATGAGTGTAGCAATCGGCGCAGCACTCACAAAGAAATTAAATAAAGATGATGCCCTGGTGTTTTCTCTACATGGAGATGGCGAATTGGATGAAGGGCAACCCTGGGAGGCTATCATGTTTGCGGCTCACCATAAGGTTGATAACCTGATATCGACAGTCGACTGGAACCATCAACAAATCGATGGTACAATTGAAAAGGTAATGGATCATGGCGATCTTCGGAGAAAGTTCGAAGCTTTTGGATGGATAACACTTGAAATGAACGGCAATGATATGGATGAGGTCGTTGCGACAATACAGAGCGGTAAATCCCTGCTTGGTCAGGGGAAGCCTGTCGCTATCATGATGCACACTATTATGGGCAAGGGTGTCGATTTTATGGAGAATGATCACAACTGGCATGGAGTAGCCCCGAATGATGAACAACTTGCCAGGGCGTTGGCTCAATTACCAGAAACCCTTGGGGACTATTAACCTTTCCTAATGCTCAATTTTTTTCGAAGACAGACCCCGAAGTTTGTCTATATCCAACGATCGTTTGGGCAAAAAAAATTCTCCCTCCTGGATGTGGGAGCAGGCAATCATTCTGCCTCTAAGACAAAGAGACTTTTTCCAAATTGCGAGTATCATGGAATTGACCTAAATAGAAATTTTAATAACGACGAACAGGATTTTGCGGTAATGAACGCATTCTATGAAATGGATCTGAGCTTGTTGCAATTTGAAAGCATCCCAAATAACTACTTTGACTTTATAAGGATGACTCACATTATCGAACATTTGCCTAATGGTGATGAAGTTATAAAAAACCTACTGTCAAAATTGAAAGCAGGCGGCTATATTTATATTGAATATCCCGGACTAAAAAGCACCAAACTTCCATCCATGAACGGAACACTAAATTTCTATGATGATCCTACACACGTTAGGGTTTATTCCGTGAACGAATTGAGTAGTCTGTTGACAAATAATAATTGTTCGGTTTTATCATCAGGCACAAGGCACAATTGGATTTTTCTGCTGGCCACTCCGTTCAGGGTTTTAGCTAATTTCCTAAAGGGGAAAAAACCCGGAGCGAATATGTTTTGGGATCTATTGGGTTTCGCCGAATTTGTATTTGCCGGGAAAAAATAATTCGTCGCTACTCGCTCCTTAATGAAAATTCGTTCAGTGCGGCTTTGCGTGAAGGTATCCAGGATGCCAATAAAACTATTACCAATACCGTAACTCCGACCAGTGCGAAGTCGGCAACTTTTAATTTCACAGGAAAATAATCGATAAGAAACGAACCTCCCTGCAGCGGGATCAATTTAAAATTCACCTGCATCCAGGCGAGCAATAAAGCGAGCAACATACCCAATGCGCCACCAATGGCTGCAAGCAATAAGCCTTCGCTCAAAAATATCTTCTGAATAAAATTCCGACTGCCTCCCAGGGCATGAAGTACACTAATATCTTTTTCTTTTTCTATGACAAGCATGGTCAAAGAGCTCACAACGGTGAATGAAAATACGACCATGAGTAACACCAATATTGCATAGATCACCCATTTTTCTGCTCCCATAATTGAATACAAACTCTGATTTTGCTCATACCGCGTTTGTATCTTATAGGCTTTGTCAAAAATTTTCTGCAATCCGGGCTTAATGTTATCGGCTTCCG
>DASXOT010000019.1:0-4237 GCA_036494065.1 Chitinophagaceae bacterium | reverse complement strand
AAGCCGCAGATGTTTGTTGCCAAGCATCTCGATGAAGAAGAGGAATTTGCAACTGCGCCAAAGGTTGTTGCTCTCACAAAGGAATCTGCTGTTGCTGAACAGCAATAATTTCATCTACATTAAAAAGCCCGGTTTGTAATTCGGCGTTGTTGTTATTGGTCACTCTATTTTTATTAGCTTTGACTCCCTAAAAATGAAACGCTATGGCTGAAGATATCTCTCATATAGTTAGTTCGATGGAAGATCACATGCAAAAGGCAATCAATCACCTTGAAACAGAGCTGATAAAAATACGGGCCGGCAAAGCCAATCCCCAGATATTAGATGGCATTGTTGTAGATTATTACGGCTCGCCCACGCCTATTAACCAGGCGGGGAATATAAATGTAATGGACGCCCGGACGTTAAGCATACAGCCGTGGGAGAAAAATATGCTTCAGCCAATTGAAAGAGCGATCATCGCTGCTAACATTGGCATTAACCCGCAAAATGATGGAAACCAAATACGCCTGTTTCTTCCTCCTCTCACCGAAGAACGCCGTAGAGAGCTGGTAAAAAAGAGCCATGTGGAAGGTGAACAAACAAGGGTAGCTATCCGAAATATTCGCCGGGACTCGATCGAAAACATTAAAAAACTTCAAAAAAATGGGTTGAGCGAGGACATTGCCAAGGATACAGAGACAAATATTCAAAACGTAACGAATAGATTTATCGAGGCCGTTGATAAACACCTCGCTTCAAAGGAAAAGGAAATTATGTCGGTGTGAGCATGGCGAATTCTCCTCTCAGCTTTCCTCTACTAATTTTACATGCACTTCCTGTTTAACTTGTTTGTTGACAAGGTAAACACCAAAAAGAATGATAAACAGGCAGCCTACTTGTTTTAATGTAATCTTTTCACCATCAAGGACACCCCAAAGAATTCCAATAAATGGAACTCCGTAAGTTACTAGTGCTGCAAACAAGCCGCCTGCCCGACTAATCAGTATATAAAAGATAGCGGTGGCGATAGCGCTGCCGACAATACCGAGTACCGCGGCTTCAATGATGGCCCACTGCACAGCCGTTTCAGAAAATGTAAGATGAAAAAAATCTTGTCTCCATAAGATAAATGCAGTAGGTATTGTCATGAAGGCAAGCGAAACTGTAGTAATGTGCACCGGGTTTGTTTCCTTCAGGCGATGACCAACCGTATTTATGTTCACTCCATAAAGAACAGTGGCCAGTAAAATCAATAATGCATACTTAAAGTTCTCAAAATTGATTCCCTTCCAGGAAAGAAATAGTAATATCAGGCCTAAGAAGCCAATCAATACGCCAATAATCTTACGAGTTTGAATAGAGTCCCTGAAAACGGTTATGGCAATAATTACCGTAAAAACCGGGGTTAGAGAATTAAGGATGCTTGCCAATGAGCTATCGATGTTTTTAGCGATAGCTGATGCAAATAAAAAAGCGGGAACGAGATTGCCGGTAATACCCGATAAAATGACCACCAGGATTTTTTGCCTTTTGATTTTTCGGATATGAAAAATGGCAAACGGAAACAAGACGATGCCTGCTGAAAATATCCTGAGAGCTGCTAGTTGCGAAGCGGTAAGCTGCTCCTTGCTGTGTTTCATTAAAATGAACGAACTACCCCAGATGATACTGAGTAATAAAAAAAGAAGCCAGTTAGTCAGTTTATTCATTAGAGATTTACAGTTACAAATGTCCTAAATCCTTAAATTAAGATCAATTTTTTTAATTGTATTTTTAATATCTATGGCACGGATCATTTTAAACGATATCAGTACCAGGTCGCCGAAGCATTTAGATAAGGAAAAAACGAAAAAAGAAATCACTGATATTGTTGATGAACTGGATGAACTGCAAAATCTCCTTTATGCAGAGTCTAAACATTCTTTACTAGTGGTAATACAAGGAATGGATGCCAGCGGTAAAGACGGAGTAGTGAGAAATGTGTTTGGGAAGCTTAACCCCCAGGGGGTACTGGTAAAATCATTCAAGCAACCTACTGCTGAGGAAGCGGCGCATGATTTTTTATGGCGCATTCATCAACATGCCCCCGCAAACGGAATCATCCAGATCTTCAACCGATCACATTATGAAGACATTCTTGTAACAAGAGTGCATAAATGGATAGATGATGATTTGGCGAAGAAAAGAATGGAGGCAATTAATAATTTTGAGAAATTGCTATTGCAACACAATGACACCGCTATTGTAAAATTTTATTTGCACGTATCCCAGGAAGAGCAATTGGCGCGTTTGGATGAGCGGATCCGGGATCCCCGGAAACAATGGAAATACAATGAAAATGATTTTGAAGAACGAAAACTTTGGGATATTTATAAAGAGATGTATGAAGATTGCTTTCAGTATTGTGATCACGTTCCATGGACCATCGTGCCGGCCGATCAAAATTGGTATAAAGAATATATTATTGCATCAAAAATACTTGAGACATTAAAAAGCTTTGACATGAAGTACCCTGGAATCAAAAAATAACGATCCGGCTTATTCATTAATCAATCAAAATTTCATTATGGGAATGCTTAAGGAATTTAGAGATTTCGCCACAAAAGGTAATGTGGTAGATCTCGCAGTAGCCGTGGTTATAGGCGCGGCTTTTGCAGCTATTATTTCATCGCTCGTCGATGATGTAATAACTCCTCTTTTGTTAACTCCTGCTCTGAAGGCAATCGATGCGCAGGATATTGACAAACTGGTCTGGAACAATGTAAAATATGGCAGGTTTATAGCTGCGGTTATCAAATTCATTGTTATTGCATTCATTTTATTCCTGTTGATCAAAGGGATAAACAGCTTTAAGAAGAAAGAGGCTCCGGCGCCGCCTCCAGGTCCCTCATCCACTGATAAATTGTTGATGGATATAAGAGATGAACTAAAAAGGCGGTAGTTAAAGTCGTTTGGTCAGGGAATTGTCGACAATTATTTTCGTAATTTTGAATCCCGTTATAGAAATTTATAACGGGATTTATTTTATAATTAAAAATTCCAGGTGAACAATTCTTCTTACCAGATAAAACTGCCGCAATTTGAAGGCCCGTTTGATCTTTTACTTTTTTTTATAGAAAGAGATGAACTGGATATTTATAACATACCAATCACAAATATCATTAATGATTTTCTCATCTACATACATGGTCAGGAGACATTAAATATTGAACTTTCCAGTGAGTTTATTCTTTTTATTTCTACGCTCATGCGCATCAAGGCAAAGATGTTATTGCCCCGGAAGGAGTTGGATGAGCAGGGAAATGAAATTGACCCACGCCAGGAATTGGTGGACAAGATACTTGAATATAAAAGGTTCAAAGAAGCTTCTGCCCAGATGGCTGAAATGGAAGCCACTCGTATGTTGATGGTGAAAAGAGGAAATATTCAAAAAGAGTTGTCTCGCATCGGGGAAGAAAGTGGAGAAGGTACCGAAATACAAACCATCAGTCTTTTTAAACTAATGAAAGCGTTTGAAAAGGTCATGACCAAACTCCACGACCGTCGCAATCAACCTATTCATACAGTTGTTCCATACGATTATACCATGGAAACTAGCCGTGATGCTATGCTTAGTCTTGCCCAAAAAGAGAAAACCGTTTCTTTTGAGAGGGTGTTCATTGATTGTGAGAATAGAGTACACGCTATCTTTCTTTTTCTTTCACTATTGGAATTGATCCAACAAAAATTTTTGAAGATAATCATAGGCGAAGGCAGGAATAATTTTATTATCGAATATAATGAACCTGAAAATCGTCTCGCAGATCTAGAACAGGAAATTCAATCATAAATTTTAAAACCTTTAATCATGAAACGCACATCAACTGCAAATTGGAAAGGTTCCGGCAAAGAAGGTAAGGGAATTGTTTCCTCGCAATCCGGAGTTTTAAGCAACAGTCAATATTCTTACAATAGCCGTTTTGAAAACGGTATAGGCACCAATCCTGAGGAATTAATAGCCGCGGCTCATGCCGGATGTTTTTCAATGAAATTAAGTTTTGTATTGGGTGCTGCAGGGTTTACTCCTGATAATATCGACACCAAATGCACCATTACGCTCGACAATGGAACTATTACTGAAAGCCACCTGGAAGTAAAAGCAGTGGTACCCAACATTGACGAAGCAAAATTTAACGAATGCGTAACCGATGCAAAAGCAAATTGCCCCGTTAGCAAGCTACTGAGTGCAAATATTACAATGGAAGCGAAGCTTGAA
>DASXOT010000018.1:0-6205 GCA_036494065.1 Chitinophagaceae bacterium | reverse complement strand
GGCATTTTCCTTTTTCCTTTTTTATCCTGGGCATCCAGGAAGCAAACTGATTCAGCCTCGGGAGTAATCTGATTTTGTCAATGATGCTTTCCTTTGGCGTAGAAAGTAATTTAAAAAGATCTTCGATTTGTTTGGAAACATCATCGAGATTTTCCACACCAAGAGCCATGCACATTCTTCTTTCGCTGCCGTAAGCATTCATCAAAACCGGAAAATCATAGCCGGTATTTTCAAACAAGAGCGCCTTGCCTCCATTAGATTGCTTGCTAATCCTGTCTGTGATCTCAGCCATCTCCAGCCTTGGATTCACGTATGATCGTATTCGAAGCAACTCACCTGCCTTTTCCAACGTTTCAATAAACTCCTGCTGATTTTTATACGCCATGACAAGCAAAGTTAAAGGGTAAAGATTGATCAAAATATTGGCCTGGAAATGTTATTCAACAACAAATTCAGCCTGCAAAGCGATCGACCGATGACTAAAATTTAGATGAAACAAAGGATAATAAATTTTGTTCGAAGAAAAAGTTTTCAAGAACTTAGTATCAATAAACTCTTAATCATGAAACCAGGATTTTTTCTATTGATGATTACAATTGTTTTTGCCGCCTGCAATAGTAATTCTTCTTCATCGTCTTCACCGTCCGATTCAACGAGCAAACAAACTTCCCAATCACCCATGATCAAAGAAGAAAAAGTGAGCTATACAAATGATAGTGTGACCATGAATGGGTTTGTGGCATATGATTCGAATAAAGAAGGCAAGCGACCTGGAATTCTCGTGGTACCTGAGTGGTGGGGTTTAAATGATTATCCTAAAATGCGTGCAAAAAAATTAGCCGAACTCGGTTACGTGTCTATGGCTGTCGATATGTATGGCGGAGGGGAAGTTGCAGATAATCCGACTGAAGCAGGAAAAATGGCTGGACCTTTTTATACTAATTTATCAATGACAAAAAGCCGCTTCGATGCTGCCCTAAAAAAACTCAAGACCTACAGCCAGGTGGATACTAATAACATTGCTGCGATCGGTTACTGCTTTGGTGGCGGTGTTGTATTAAATGTAGCCCGCATGGGTGAAGATCTGAAGGGCGTGGTGAGTTTCCATGGAAATCTTATTGGCGCTCCTGCCGACAAAAACCTATTGAAAGCAAAAATCCTCGTTTGCCATGGCGCGGCTGATCAATTTGTAAAGGCCGAGGAGGTTGCTAAATTCAAAAAACAAATGGATTCCATTGGTGCAGACTATACATTTAAACAATATGCCGACGCCACTCACGCATTTACCAATCCTAAGTCAACGGAAACAGGAGAGAAATTTAAAATGCCAATAAAATATAATGCCGTGGCAGATTCAGCATCCTGGAACGACATGAAGGACTTCTTTGGAAAAATCTTTAAATAGATAAATAATATTCCGTTGAATTAATCATGTTCTACCAGCGCTCTCAGCTCAATTTTTTCCAAATCATGTTCTGCAGGGCCCGTTAACATTTTTCCGTCAAAGGAAAATCTTGAGCCATGACATGGACAGTCCCAGGTTTTTTCCGCATTATTCCAGGCTACGGAACACTTCATGTGAGTACATATCGGGTTAATGGCATGCAATTCTCCATGGTCATCCTTATACAGGGCTATTTTTTCGCCTTCATACTTGACCAGTCGCGCCTCGCCAGGTGCCAGATCCGCTAGTTCATTTAGTTTTTCTTTGTCGTACCATTGACCAATAAATTTCCTTAAAACATCGACATTATGTTTGAGAAAGGTTTTGAACCCAGCCACAGGCTTAATACGATTGGGATCAAATAAATTTTGATAAGGATTATCCTGCTGCAAGATCATATCTCTTAATAACTGGGCACTCACACTGCTATAAGTCATTCCATTTCCACCATAACCTGAAGCCACGAAAACATGTCCAGGATGACCCGGCAGATGCCCAATATAAGGAAGTCCATCTGCTGACTCAAAGTATTGGGAGGACCAACAAAATAATAACTCATTCACATCAAAATGCTTGCGGATATAACTTTCCAATTTCAAAAAACTGTTCGATGCATTTTCATTCTCGCCGGTTTTATGATCTTCACCGCCCACAATCATATATTGTGTGCCATTAATTTTCTGCGACCGTATGTAGTGATAAGGATCGTACATGTCATACGCAAGCTCGCGGGTGTAGTTTTTATTTTTCAAGGTAAAAGCGATCGCATAACTACGCCATGCCTCGCATCGTAAATGAATTAGGTTTATTCCTGGTGGAATGTGAGTTGCATAAATGACATTGATTCCCCGAAAATTTCCAGCAGTCGTTTCTACATTGATCTCGCTCGTTTCCTCCACACCCGTAACGCGCGTGTGCTGAGCTATAACCCCTCCCGCCTTTTCGAACGCCCTGGCGAGACCATAGATATATTTTACCGGGTGAAATTTTCCCTGGCCTCTGACTTCAATTATTTTTTCGAACTTAATATCTATAGGTAATGTGAGACTGTAAGACACATCTAAGCCTACCTTTACACACGCATCGTGAATTTCATCCAATTCCTCCGTTTGATCGCGATCCTGCGAAAAGAGATAAGCACAAGCCTCATCAAATTCACAATCGATACGATATTTTTCTATGTTTGATTTGATCAGTTCGATAGCTTCCATAGTGGCTTTCGCAACCAAACCAGCATTTTTTTCTCCAAAATTCTCGATGATGGTTGTATACGGAGTATCCAGCAATGTGTTTAAGTGTGCCGTTGTACCGCCGGATGTACCAAAACATAAATTATTCGCTTCAATAACGATACATCTTTTACCCGCATTTTGTAACAATAATGCCGTACTGATCCCTGTGATTCCGCCTCCGACAATTATCACATCGTAGATTGAGTCAAATCCCGGTCTATTGATCGGTTCGTATACGGCCATTTCGTTTTGCCACAAGCTAGTTGTCGCTCCATCTCTCTGTATCATACTAAAATTGTTGATGATAACAGGGGAATTCAATTACCCTGCCATCTTATAATGACTCCGAAAATCAAAAATTTTTTACAGTTAAAGTATTGCCCATTGCGTTTTGAATCCTGTGTCTTTCTATTATTTGTTCTTGTGAAATAATTTCCTCAATTCATCTTTCGCTTTTTCCAATGGCTGTTTCTCTGTTTTTGATAAACTTTTGCCAGCCCGGTTTAGGTAGAAGTTCAACATGGACATCGACGATTGAAAGGGACTGGATTTCCTTCGCTTGCTGTGTTCAGCAGACCTCTTTAATGAGTGTGCAATTTTTTTTGCACTTTTATTCTTAAACACGCCATTTTCAAGATCAAGCACATTACTATTTTCCGTAACTGCTTTTGACCATTTTTTCTTTGATGCAGATGTTCTTGCTGATTTCTTTACAGGCGTTCTTTTTGAGGTGGCTAACTTTTTAGCTGCCATTTTTTTGATTTTTGTGAGTCGGATAGCTTTTGTTAATACAATAAGCTCGCCGTTTTGCGTTCCATCAATATTAAGTCCCGCAAAGCCTGCAATTTTTTCGCGATTAGATCTTTGGATAGATCATCGTTGAGCCTTCCTTTCTCATCGAATTTTTCGGCTGCCTTCGCAACCAATATTTCTGGCTTAAAAACAGGTTTCATATTTAAATAGGTGAAGACTGGCAAAAATGCTGTTTGCATTCTCACCGTACCCCACAGGCCTATAGTAGCGCCCATAACGGCAACGGGCTTATTCAATAATGGAGAGTCCGCTCCCCTGCTTGCCCAGTCGAGAGCATTCTTCAAACCTCCAGGGATAGAATAATTATACTCGGGTGAAACAATTACCAATCCGTCAGCCTTACTTAATTCATCCCGAAACTGTTGCACAATGAGCGGTCGGTCTTTCGATGACGGTATGTCGAGATCCCCATTATACAATGGTTGGTCCGCAATCGATATGATCTCCATCTGCGTATTCGGCGGTAATAATTCTTTTACCGCATGCAGTAGCCTCGTATTAAAAGATTCTTTTCTCAAACTTCCTGACATGGCTGCCAGGAACACTGAATCGTTCATAGTTTTTTTTGAGTAATTTACAAAAAATCTTGCCCAGGCAGCGTTCAGGTTTTTTTATTTTGTTTTCTATCTTTAAAAATGGTTCATCAGAAACAGGTAAAATCAGTCCTTAACCAACATAAACAGAGGGACAGTTGGTTTTTGACCGATTATTCTGTGAATCCCTCTGAAGGCTGTAGCTGTAATTGCCTTTATTTGCTATATACGCGGAAGTAAATACGGGGAAAATATGGAGGCTGGCATCATCCTAAAGTCAAACGCTCTCGAAATACTGGAAAAGCAATTACGCCAAAAAGCAAAAAAAGGACAATTTGGTTTCGTAGCGCTGGGATCGGCCACCGATGCGTATATGCGAAAGTGTCTTTTGGGTTGGGAAAGTGGGATCGGTAGATAGAAAATTGAGAGTATCTCCCACCGCTGCATTTATTGAATTAAATTCCCTAACATGATTTTAACATTCTCGCATCCATTTAACTATCATTTATCGCCTTCTGTATGGCAAAAAGACAATAGATTCATTTTCTTGCAGGCAACGTTTCAGACCACGATAGCATTTATATCTTAAAGCCATTACAGTTATTGCCGATTTTTACATGGACAACTCAGAATTGATCAGGGAAGCAAAACAGGGAAGCGCTGCTGCGCAAAAATGCCTGTTCGATCATTTT
Source organism: Chitinophagaceae bacterium (assembly GCA_036494065.1). Taxonomy (GTDB): domain Bacteria; phylum Bacteroidota; class Bacteroidia; order Chitinophagales; family Chitinophagaceae; genus VBAU01. Next base: position 1,491 of record DASXOT010000018.1, on the reverse strand, counting down.
GCAGAAAAAATGCTGCTCGTTTGCCATCGCTATGTAAAAAACTCCGAGGATGCAGAGGAACTTTTGTTGGATGGCTTTTACAAGTTCTTTAAAAAAATATCTTCTTTTAATTTTCAGGGCGATGCCGCATTATATGCGTGGTTAAAAAGGATCATGATCAATGAATGCCTAATGTTCCTGCGCGCAAAAAACGTGTTCAATATTGTTACAGATTCTTCTGCCGATGATATATCCATACAGGAAGAAGCGTTGGACAACCTGTCCGCAGAAGAAATTTATGGGTTGATTGTTCAATTACCCGTGGGTTACAGGACAGTGTTCAATCTCTATGTAATAGAAGGCATGAGCCACATGGAAATTGCGGAGTTATTGAATATATCTGAAGGCACCTCAAGATCACAATTGAGCAAAGCGAAAGTTCTATTACAAAAAATGCTATTACAAAACGATATTAAATATGTCAAACGAACATCCCAATCATAACTCCCGCTGGCGAGATAAGCTGGAAGAGATGGCCCATGTACCTGGTGAGCCATTCAATAAGGATATGGCCTGGGATAAATTGTATGGTCGTCTTCGCGAGGGCAGGAAAAACAAGAAAGTCCTCTGGTATTGGATTGCTGCGGCCTGTGTGGTTATTGCAGTAGTTTTTTCTGTATTGAGTTATTATAGCAAAGACGGTGCAAAGCTTCCCGAAAATAAAATAGCAATAAGCCATCCCGCTAAACCAACGATTGTCCCACCCGCGCTGGTCCGAACTAATACATTGTCAAATCATGAAATCCATCTGGAGGCGGCAGGGAAAAGAATTGCTGTCAATCCGCGGTTTGCTAAAACAAAATTTCGGATCGACATCGTTGGGATTTCTAAGCCCCCAACTACCGGGCTGCCCGATGTATCGCCGCAAATTGCACCGCCAACCCATGTTCTTCATTTAACCGATTCGCCACCGATCGCATCAACCTCCACAGCCAGGAAAAAACTGGAAGTGGTGCATATAAATGAGTTGGGAGACCCGATACCAGAAACGTTTGATTTAGTTCATAAGAGCGAAAAATATTTAAAAATGAAACTCGCGAAAGGAGAGATCCTTGCGAGTCCCTCATTCGCCACAAAAAATACAGGTTTTCCTATTGTAACTATTAAAACCGCCTCAAACTAAAATATAATGAAAAAGCTCGTTATCGCGTTGGTGCTTTTAATAAGCGCCCTGCCACGTCTTTGCGCTCAATCGAATACTGCGGAAAATAAAGCCTTCCGCATACCAGACGACATTGTCATTCATAGCCGTTTCTATGTTGATCTCGGAACAGGCAACAAGGTGACCATTGAAGTCTCAGACATAAGCGATCTTCAAAAAATCTCTAACATTGATTCATTGCTAAACATATTTCTTAATGATCTGAAGCCTCTCAGGGATTCTATTTCAGATCCCTTAGCTTCAAAGCGTATTGATTATGTAACCGACGCACAGGGCAGAAAAAAAATAAG
>DASXOT010000017.1:0-3777 GCA_036494065.1 Chitinophagaceae bacterium | reverse complement strand
ATTGCTTTCGAAGGAATTGCTGCATCCAACCGTCACAAGTCCGGAGTAGCTTTACGCTTTCCGCGGATCAACCGATGGAGAAAAGATAAAACAGTGGAAGAAATAAATACCCTCGATGATCTGAAAAAAATGCTGGAACTTTATGGAAAAGATAATAACTAGATGGTGTCTATTAGTTATTATCTCTCTTTCTTTCCTACTATGAAAAAATTACTTATAGCGTCGGTATTAGTGATCGCATGTATTTCCTTTATTACGCTTACTTCAAAGCCCGACGATCCTGTCTTTGTACCACCAAGCAAGCAAAGAACAGGGGACGCTGATTCCGGTTATCGCTATATAATTACAGGGGACTATGTGAACAGCGGTATTCCAATTAATTTTTATAGCCTTGGGTTTAAGAAAGAAAAGAAAGATATTCTTAATAGGGGCGGCGACAACGCTGTAGTTCGTTATGATTTTAATGTTGTAAAGGCGGTAAACGGCGAAAAGGTCGTGGTGCCGAATTGCTTCCAATGCCATGCAGAAATTTTCGATGGCAATTTGATAGTTGGTCTTGGCAATTCCACAGGCGATTTCACGAAGGCAAAAAATTTAAAGACTTATGAGAAACTTTTGATGACGTGGCTTAAGTTCAGTCCCAAAAAATATGAGGCTTCTAAAGAGGCCTTGCTGGTAGCAAAGACCATTGGTGATGATTTTTATACCGAGATAGCGGGGCTCAACCCAGCTGATCGATTAACGGCCTTGTTGGTAGCGCATCGCGATCCGGTCACTCTTGCATGGCGGGAGAAAGCAAGTGTTGATTTGCCGGACCGGGTAATTCCATCAGACGTTCCAGCCTGGTGGCTGTTAAAGAAAAAAAATGCGATGTTCTATAACGGGTTTGGTCGCGGTGACTTTGGAAAATTTTTAATGGGCTCAAGCTTGCTAACGACAAATGATACGATACATGCGAAAGATGTGGACGCTCATATGCCTGATGTTTTGTCATTCATCTATTCATTACAACCGCCCAAATACCCCAAACCAATCGACAAAGAGCTGGCGCAAAAAGGAAAAACTATTTTTGAAAGCCTATGTAGTTATTGTCATGGAAATAATGAAGAATATCCGAATCTTTTGATCCCTGAGGCAATGATCGGCACGGATTCCCTGCTCAATAAAAGCAATTACCAATATTCTAACATGATTGATTGGTATAACCGAAGCTGGTTCGGCCAGGGTGATCATCCGGCTCAATTGACTCCATTTAACGGTTATATTGCGCCACCGCTCGATGGTGTTTGGATCACAGCTCCCTATTTTCATAATGGCTCTGTACCTACCATTGAGGCCGTACTTAACAGTAAATTGCGCCCAAAATACTGGAAACGGAATTTTGATTCAACAAAATATGACTATGAAAAGCTGGGCTGGCAGTATGAAAGTGCAGATGCCCCGGGAGATAAATACACATATAACACAACACTACCTGGTTACGGAAATTACGGACATACATTTGGTGACCAGTTATCCGATGCAGACAGAAAGGCCGTGATCGAATACCTCAAAAGATTATAACGCGAATAGGCGCTAACGGGGGCGAATTAGCGCGAATATTCAAGAGTCTCGATTTGTTTTGTTACCCATAGAGAAGACAAAACTCCCCATATAAATGTTTTCGCGAAGAGAATATGCCCTGATAGAGCAAACTCATTCGCGTCACCCATTAGCGTCCATCCGCCTCTATTAGCGTCTAACAATTATTTAATTTCCTGGTTTATCATTTTTGGTCTTTCATTTGATTGTATAGAATAACCTCCTTTTGAAAATTTAGCCATCTTAAATCTTAGGATCAGAATTGATCGACGGTGATCGTTGCATAATATCCTTGTAAATGACGGGGTAACCCTTCAGAAAAGACCTCGACGCGACTACTTGCTTAATGATTATACAAGGAAACTATTTTAAGTTAAAATGTAAATTTTAATCCGACTATGCACGATAGCAAGGAATGGCATGTAGCATTTACTAAGCCGGGAAAGGAAAGAAAAGTAGGCGAAATACTGAATCGAAAAAAGATTGAAAACTACTGCCCCTCAAATACAATAGTTCGGCATTGGAATAGCCAGGTAAAATTAATTCACGTACCCATTTTTACCTCTTTTGTTTTTGTCCGGGTCGACGGCAATGAAATAGAAAAATTAAAACGCGTCGACGGAATTATAAACATTGTTTATCGCTTACGTGAGCCTGCGATTGTTCCTGATTCCGAGATCGAGAGAATCAGGCAATTTCTTACAAAATTCAGAAGTGTCAAATTAAAGAAGGTTCCTCTCGGTGAAGAGATGGAGGCTGGGGCTGTGCTCGTAACCAATGCTGCGGATTTATATGAAATAAATCGGAAAACTGCCACCATTATACTGCCTTCCCTTGGATATATGATCACAGGTGAGGAAGAAGCAGTCAATAGCATTGATCTCCGGGACGAGCCGAAGCAGGAGTTCTATCATATTAACCAGTTCGGTGGCACAATCATACATAATGCAGGTGAAATGATCAGGCAGTTTCGATTCAAATTAATGCACCAGATCAAACTAATGGCTAAAAACCAGTTCCTGAGAAATTCGTAAATAAAATCATTGGTTAATACCTGCGGCTACTTCTTATGCGGCTTAGTGTTTCCTCTCCAATACCTAAATAAGATGCAATATATTTTGCAGGCAAACGCAATATTAGCTGGGGGAAATGCTCAACCATCATTTTATAACGGGTGGGGGCTTGCTTCATTCTCATAAAGAACAGGCGCTGTTCGCTAAGCAGGTAGGCTTTAGTGATCAGTATGCGGCCGATCAAGTTGAACTCAGTGAAATTTTTATAGATATACTGCAATTCATCATAGGTTAAATACAAGAGCTGTGAATCCTCCACCGCCTGCACGAATTCATAACTTTCTTTTTGCTCAAAAAAGCTTGGAGCAGAGACAATGAAATCTCCTTCTCTCATAAATTTTGAACACACTTCTTGTTTGCCTTCGATGTAATAAGAACGAACCAACCCTCTTTTGATAAAATAGATCTCCCGGCCAACATTCCCCGGTTTCAGTAAAAATTGCCTTTTTAATATATTCTGCGTTTTTATTTTTTCTTTAAAGAATTGTATCAATGGAGATGAAAGCGGGTGGATCCTGTTGAGTAATGAAACAAATTGCTCCATTTATCAAAATGAGGCAATAAAGAGTGATTCCCCGAAAGAAATTGTTATTCATTTTGTATTTTCTATTATGCAATTAGTCGAAGTCCTTGTCGCCTGGCAAACGAAAATCCCGAGACACCAATCATCCGCACGTTAATAGGTCAGTAATGCTGTTTACCCTTGCCTTTTGACAAAGGCTTTATGATTTTATTGTCTGTGAAACCAATTTCCGGCAGAAAATCCCCTGGAGAACAGTGAAAAATTACAGCTGCTTTATTGATGTGGACTGGATTATATTTTTTTACAGATCGCGGGCTTTCAGCTTGCGCCACAAAGCCATTCGACTTAGACCCTAATTCAATAGACAAAGCCTCCTGGCTCATCTTAAGCGCAAGCCTCTTTTCGCGGGTCTTGTCAATGATATATTGATCTATGAGTGTTCTCACTAATCACCTATTGGTGATTATAAAGGTCATCTGGTATTCAGAGTGGGGAAATCACCTATAGGTAAGTGTTTTGATTTTTTATTTATCTTGCCTTCGAATTAGACTAGAATCTTCAGATGGGTTTTTTGGGAAGGAAATCCTGGGGACTGCATTT
>DASXOT010000016.1:0-7074 GCA_036494065.1 Chitinophagaceae bacterium | reverse complement strand
GTTCTTGAATCTGCCAAGCGTCCGCTGTCTGTCATTTTGCGATTTGCCACCATGAATTGACTCGGCATTGGTGCCATTCCTTTTCAGTTCTCTTGCTATTTTATCCGCTCCGTATTTTGTTTTTGCAAAGACAAGAACGTTTTGTATCGAAGCATCTGAAAGCAGGTGCGCTAACAGTAACCGTTTATTTTGCTTTTCTACGAAATATAAAGACTGTTGTACACTTTCTACAGTTGAAGCCGGCGGAGTCACTTCTACTTTCACTGGATTTTGTAATAATACACTGACCAGTTGCTTAATTTCCCGGGGCATTGTCGCTGAAAAAAACAAGGTTTGTTTTTTTACAGGCAGTTTGCCAATAATTCTTTTCACATCATGAACAAAACCCATGTCAAGCATGCGATCTGCTTCATCAAGCACAAAATATTTTACATGTCGCAATGAAATATGACCTTGTTGCATGAGATCGAGTAATCGGCCGGGAGTGGCTATGAGGATATTAACGCCGCGGCGCAATGCGCTTAATTGTTGAAACTGTGACACCCCTCCAAAAATGACCAGTGATCTGAAACCGAGATATCTGCCATATGACCTGATATTTTCTTCAGTTTGAAGAGCCAGTTCCCTGGTAGGGCTGAGTATCAGGGCCTCGATATTTTGGCCATTATTTGAATAATTATCGGCGTCGATACTTTTATTCCTGTAAGCTGCTTCCTTTGCCTGGTACATCAATTGAAGGATGGGAAGGGCAAAGGCTGCTGTTTTGCCGGTGCCGGTTTGGGCACAGGCCAGTACATCACGTTGTTGTAGTGCAACGGGTATTGCCTGTTCCTGGATCGGTGTGGGGCTTGAATAGCCCTCATGTTTTAATGCTCTGAGCAATGGCTCAATAAGTCCTAAACTGTTAAATAACACTTGAATAGATTTGATTTAAAAAATAGGCGCGGCTGTCACTAACTAAGAATAAATCTTAACGTGCCTTACTTACATTAAGCCTTCACAACATTGAGTGGAAATTCAGCCAAAGACGGAGAGCAATAACGTATTACAATGCCAAAGATACAGCTAATATTTGACATTCCTAGCCTCATTGTGAATTGGCCTTATTTCGAAATTCGTTCAGATAATAGCTAATCTTTGAGAATAGTACGTTTTGAAATTCAATGTGATTTGCACCGGGATACTCTGCTTTATATTTTTTTGAGTCAACTTCCAGATTATGCTTTAACGCAGTGGAATATTTAGCGAGCTGCAGTTGAAAAACGTTCTCGTCCTACTTTTTGTTTAATCCCCGGTGATATTTGAAAATTGTCTGGAAAACGTTGAATAATTCTTCGCGGCGGCATTATTGAATTCAATAATCATTTCATCCCATTTTTTTTCATGGTCTCGGTTGTTAACTGTGCTTAAGACAACAGGTCGATTAGCTGAGCCGCCAATGGAATTGATCGTTTGAAACTGCTGTAATTATTTATCAGCCAGCCTCACATTAACTGCACTTGCTCCTTTGGGCCCAAACTCTACTTCAAAAACTACTTCGCTTTTTTCCTGTATGGGGTCCTGGCAACTATTAATATGTACAAAGATGCTTTGCATGGTCTTATGGTCTTTTATAAATCCATACCCTTTCTCCATATTAAAAAAGTTAACCCTGCCCTTGCAAATGATTTCAGCCGCATTGGCGAGTTGTTGTTTAACAACGCCAATTTCAATTTCCTCGGCTTTAATCTCTTTTTTCTTTTTGGGATCAGGGGGAGTAGCTGATAGATTCCCATTTTCGTCAATATAGGCCATCATATCGTCGAGATTTTTTCCCTTCAGTGAGTTTTTTTGACGTTCCTTCTTTTTTTCCTCTTTCTGTTTTTTTTCTTTTAATTTTTTTTGTTCTCTTTCTTTCTTATTCCATGTCTCATGCCCTTTGCCCATATTTCTTGTTTAAGTTTATAAAAAGGACATCCTGTCCAGGTTGTCCATCAGCCAAAGTATGTTGCCTGACACTTGAAGGTAGGCTAATTTTTGCTGACCGCATTTTCAAAGGCAAAAGGCAAAATATTTTTAGAGCTAACTAAGTCCGATCATTTTTTGATTTTTATTTTGCCATTAAGGAAAGCTCATGGCTCAGCTTATAGCTCATGGCTTTTTTGAATTTTGGCTGTCTCCGTCTGCCAGCCTCAGGCAATGCCCTTTAGGGTACTTATTAATGACAAATGGCTACTGACCATTCACCATTGCCAATTCACACATTTATCTTATTTCAGGATGCCTGCTGATAAAATTTACAAGTGCTGCGGCATTTTTGAGATTCAGCTTTTTTAGGATGTTATAGCGATGTACTTCTACCGTTTTTACAGAGAGATGTAATTCGGTAGCTATCTCTTTTGATGAAGAACCTGATTTGATGAAGGAAATAATCTCAATTTCGCGCTGGGACAAATAATTAACCCCCTGTTGCTCATTTTCTCCATCTATGAGCGAAGCAGACAAAATGTTTTTGATCTCTTCACAAATATATTTTCGATCTGAGCTTACTTCCAGGATGGCCTTAAATATTTCTTCTTTTGGAGAATTTTTGGTGACATAGCCCATGGCACCATTTTTCATTATTGTTTTCACGTAAGAGGCCTGGGTATGCATCGATACGGCAATGATCTTCGAATCCGGTGAAAATTTGCGTATCTGTGCAGTGGCCTCGACACCACTGATGCCGGGTAGGTTTATATCCATGATGACGACGTTCGGCCGCATCTCCCTGGATATTTCAATGGCCTCTTCGCCGCTTGCGCATTCCGCAATGACGTGGAAGCGCCCATGGTTGTTGAGTACAAACTCCCAGATTTGCCTCACTAGTTTGTGATCGTCTGCAATGAGAATGGTGATCTTATCCATAAGTAAAGGGTTAGTTGAAAATCATTTTAAAATCAGAGTAGTCTTCACGAGAGCGGGAAGTGCTAAATTATGATACGTCGATTCATTCTGAAAGGGGGTTTTACTATCGTAGTTTTTCGATGTTTAGCTTATACTGAAAGATGTACTTCGTTCAATTGAAAAGCCGCAACGTCACGCTGCTATTTTTTGCAGCACAAATGATGATTAGTTTCATCACCGTTGTCAGTATATAAGTTATCGATAACACTCATTCTTATCTAAAGCGATTACTTATTCTCACGAATGTGCTTCTTATTCGCCGAGGCTTTTTGATGATTCAACTTTTTTGGCGTGCCATGGCGGTTTATTGACTATAAATTTGTGTCATCAACCTATGAGAAACGAATTACTGACTAACCTGAACATATCCGTATCCGTGAACAACCAACACTAACAATCCAATATCACGATCCCTGAAAAACCATCTATGGAACTCCCTGCTGTCAAGTGGGGATTTTTTTTTGTCAATTCACCATTCATCTTCTTTATTTCCGTTTTAACGATTGAATGCAGCAATTCATCTAAATAAAAATCATGAGGCCGGTTTGCGATAGTATGTTTGAGTCACAATCAAACACTATGGAAAATATAATCAATAACATTGCTCACCAGGCCGGCATCAACGAGGCCAAGGCCAAAATTGCTTTTTCTGTTATCACTTCGCATCTTAAGGATAACTTCCCTATGCTTAATTCCGTTGTTGATCTAATGCTTGAGTTTCATCAGTCATCACTGACGCGGGAAAAATCATTTATTACAGATTTCCTGGATAACCCCATCTTCTATAACTAAGAATCTTGTCTTATGCGAGGCCATTCAAAATACCTCTGTACTATCAAGGGAAGTTGGTTTGAAATTTTTGAAAAACTGGCAAGGATCAAGGCCGGGCAACACAACAGGCATTTTCTTGTGTTTAAATCAAAACCAGGACTGGACGAATATTACCTGGTGGTTTTTGTAATCCCCGGCACCATTGAACCCGACCCAGGTTTGCGTTTTAAAACCGAACTGGAACGTCTGCGTATCCACCATAATAGTGTGTTCGGCAAGATCGACAGAAGAACGCTTCCGTATTCAAACGGGCGCTGATTGCTAAGCCAGAATTTTCTTCAGGTTGTTATAGCTGTGGGTCACATTTTCCAGCGGCTGAGGTGCCTGGTCCTGCTCGACAAAAAAGTATTTCATTCCCGATTCAGACGCGTTATCAAAAATGCGTTTGAAATCGATTATTCCGCTGCCTACTTCGGCGGGATTTTTTGTGTTTTTATCAAGATCCTTTACGTGCCATAGAGGGAAGCGACCGGGGTGAAGTTTGAATAAACCGACAGGATCCTGGTTAGCCTTTGTTGCCCAGGCAAGATCCAGCTCCATTTTGACAAGCCCTTTATCGGTATTTGATAAGATGTAATCAAAAGGCCGATGCCCTTCGACCTCATCAAACTCCGTGGTATGGTTGTGATACGCGAATTGAACCCCCACGTTTTTACAAGCTTCACCTGCTTTGCTGAAAACATCGACCGCCGTCTTGATCTCATCGAATGTCCCGACTGGAATGCTGGCACATACAAGATAGCTCAGACCACCCTCAGCAGCTTCGTTGGCGAGACGTTCACTGTCGTTTTTTAAAGTTGGCATGGGAGCCATATTTTTCATGCGGTCCATAATACGTTGCAATCTTGCTGAGTCTTCCGCAGTTTTTGGCTTTGCCATTTTTTGTATTTGAGCGATGTCAAATGGTGCACCCAGCACATGCTGCGAGCGCCAATGCATATCCATATCTTTCACCATCGCGGCCAACTCTTTTGGCTTAAAGCCATAGTAATAGCCTTTTTCTGAAGCAGCGCCTTCCAATTCCTTATAACCAATCGCAGCCACTTTCTGTAAAGTGTCTTTAGGATCTTTTGTCATAAGATCCGACAACGTGTAAAGTTGAATGCCGAAAGCCGGCCAGTCCGTCGAATTAAAGAAAGGACTTTTATTGAATAATTGCGGAGCCAGAAAGCTACTCAATGCAATGGTACCGGAAGTTTTTAGAAAATGTCTTCTTTCCATACAGAATTTTTAGTAATGAAATTTACGATGATGACGGCGATTTAGCCAAGAAAAGTTGAGTCGCAGGAAGTGAATTGTCAATTGTGCATGGTCAATAGGGTACCTATTCACAATTGACCATCCCCAACGCCCAAAAAAATTTACCTCTTACTTTTGCCATTGAAAAAATCAGGAAGTAATCATGAGTTCATTTGCTCAGCACGATATTATAATACAGCTCGCGAAGGAAGAGGATGCGGAGTTAATAGCTGATCTCAGCCACAAGACATTCTATGATAGCTATGCGAAATATAATTCGGAAGATAACATGAATAAATTCCTGGGTGAACAATTTACCAGGGAAAAATTGATCGCTGAGGTGACGCAGCCATGGCATATTTTTTTCCTGGCTTTTGCCGGCAGCGAAGCTGTAGGATATGTCAAATTGAGAGAAGGGACAGTTCCACTAAGCCTCGCTGATCAGGCATCTATTGAAATAGCAAGGATCTATTCGGTGGAAAAAATGATAGGGAAGGGGATTGGAAAGAAACTAATGCAAATTTCCATCGATACTGCTTTACAAAAAGGAAAAAAGATACTATGGCTCGGAGTATGGAAGGGCAATCAACGGGCTATTGATTTTTATACAAAATGGGGATTTAAAATAGTTGACGAACAAAAATTCCTGTTGGGAGACGATCTCCAAACAGACTGGGTGATGGTGATGGAACTTTAAGCGTGACCTGCAAAAAGATTTTAAAAGTGGAATTTTACTTCGCCCTTTAATCCTTCTTCACATTAATTAAGGCTCTTCGGTTGCGGCTGCGGCCATCAGGGTTGTCACGTCCATTGATTTTTTCCATCTCAACAGGACAACAAGCACCAAACGATACAAAGCTAACGCGACCTGCCATGATGCCTTTCCTGATAATATAATCGGCGCAAGCCCTGGCGCGTTTGTCGGAAAGTATTTTATTGTATGCATCACTTCCTAGTCCATCTGTATAGCCTGAAATTTGTATAGTGGCGATTGTATCTTCCGCAAGGACCTGGTAAATGGAATCCAGTTTTTGAACGGCTTCGGATTTCAATATGCTCTTATCAAAATCAAAATAAACAGTCACAACATTTTCTGCTTTAATCACGAGTGGCTCAACCGGCTTCGGCTCTGGTTTTTTCTGAATACACAAATCAGCGTTGGTCAATTTATCAGTGAGAAGATCGGATTCGTCTGTATTTTCAATTTTAACCGACGTCATTGTGTCCAGGTATGATTCTTTGCTAAAGGCCACGCTGAGATTTTCATGTGGCTCATTGCCTAAATCAAATGTGTATTTGCCGTCTGAATTTGTTGTGGATTTCCACATTTTCCCGGAGGCGTCTTTTAATATCACTTCGGCATCGGCCACCGGTGCAGGCATACTATCATTACAATCGCGCAATATGCCTGAAAGCTTTTTATTTTTTGGAGCTTTTACTATGTTGTATGTTTCGAGGCAACATCCTTTCCCACGGTCTGAACTAAAAACTGCATCGGCCAGCAATGGAGTTTTTTCGGATGTGGAAAAATAAATGTCATCTCTGGAAGAGTTAACCGGGTAGCCCATATTTTCGGGTGCCTTCCATGTTGTTTCACTCCCTTTTGACGCAAACAGATCGTATCCACCCATTCCTGCAAATCCATTAGAAGAAAATACAAGTGTACTGCTGCTACTTTGATAAAATGGAGCTTGCTCATCTTGGCTGGTATTGACAGCAGAGCCAAGATTTACCGGCTCACCGGCTGTACCATCGGCCTTTATTGGGGCATACCATATGTCAAACTTGCCCAAACCGCCCGGACGATCGGAAGCAAAGAATAAATATTTTCCATCAGTACTGCAAAATGGTTGTTTGCTATTATAACCTTCCACATTGATCGATGAAAGGAGATCCGGAGTACTCCAGCCTGATGCTTGTTTTGTCGCAAAATAAATCGACGAAATAGTCTTTCCCTTTTCGTTTTTCCATTGAGAGAAATAAAGATGACTGCCATCGGAACTGACGGTCGCTGCGCCCTGGTTGATAAACTGGCCATTGGCCGGAATAGGCAATAGCTGCATCTCTTCCAAACTGTCT
>DASXOT010000015.1:0-3296 GCA_036494065.1 Chitinophagaceae bacterium | reverse complement strand
CATATCGGGAACTCGGCCCTACTGACGGATGAACAGAAAAATATGATCCGTCAAAAACTTTCAAATCGCATTAATAGCGAGGATTTTTTGCAGGCCAGATCACAAACACACCGGGCACAATTGGCAAACAAAGAAGAAGTGATTGAAAAAATCAATGAGCTAATAAGTGATGCTTTAAAAAAGAAAAAAGCCCGCATCGCTACAAGACCCAATAAATCATCAAGTGAAAAAAGACTGGAATGGAAAAAAAAGAATGCCGAGATTAAATCCGGGAGAAGGAAATTCAAGCCTGATGATTATTAGCAAGGTCACGCCTTTCTTTTAGCCCTTATGGCCTCCAGTATCTGTTTTTGTTTATCAATCTCTTTTTGTTGCGCATCCTGATCTTTTGCATTTTGTTCCAGGTCATCCTGCAACTTTCTTATCTTTTTTTGCATATTGTCCTGGTCATCCTGAAGACCCTTCAGTTTTCTTATGGCTTTCGTCACTACTGCGTCCTGGTCGCCTATCTGAGCTTCCAGGTTGAAAGCTTCAACGCCGGGGCTTAGGTTATTTAAAAAAGATTTCGAATTGCTGTCAATGGTTTCATCGCTGGTTGAAATGTTTTGATCTCCACGATTGACCATTAAATAGACAATGGAGGCGTCTTTGTCTTTACGACTTTTTTGGTCGATCCTGATCATATAGTCCGCAGGTTCCGTACTTATATCGGAAAGAATAATGTTTTTATAAACCAAAAACCCTTTTGATTCTTTTTTCCTGAAGCCCATCTTTTCCAGTTTATCAACGATAGCGTTCTCGACCACCGAAGCAGGGTAAGCAAATTCAATGATGACGGCTTTTTCGTCTTTTCTGTCGTAACTCACCGTTCCTTCGTACGACTGGGCGTTAACTGCACAAATAATGAAGAAAATAAAACTGATGGTTGTAAGTGAACGTCTCATAGCAGAAAATTTCCATAAAGATAGGGAAGGCAGCCTTCTATATGATTGCTAAAGACTACCAGGCCTAGTAAATCCAATTTCAAAAGTTACTTTTGCTATCGAAACTTCTCATCCTTGAGTGTTAAAAAACTGGCCGGGCAAACTATCTGGTACGGAGCAAGCTCCATAGCCGCTCGATTTTTGAATTATTTACTTACCCCGTATTTAACGGCCAAGCTCAGCGGCGTTGCCTATGGCGACATGACGCTGATCTATTCAGCGATCCCTTTTCTGAACGTAATTTTCACATACGGATTGGAAACTGCGTATTTCCGGTATGCACAAAAAAAGGAACACGAAGAGAATGTTTATAATACGGCGACTGTTTCTTTGATCATCAGTACAATCTGTTTAACCACCTTATTAGTGATCTTTCGGTTTGCATTTGCCGACCTGATCCGAATTGAAGCCCATCCCGAATTTATTACCTGGAGTGCATTTATCATTGCATTTGATTCTCTGTCAGCACTTGCTTTTGCAAAACTCCGGTATGAAAACAGACCAAGAAAATTTGCAGTTATACGGATTGTGGGCATCCTGATAAATATCGCTTTTACTTACTTTTTCCTTTCTGTTTGCCCGAAAATAGAAAAACATCATCCGGATAGCATCTTGCTCTATTTCTATGACAAAAATATGGGAGTCGGTTATGTAATCATCGCCAACCTTATTCAATCGGTGGTTACTTTTCTTCTGTTGTGGAGGGAATTTTTTTCCTTCAAATGGAAATTCAATGGTCAGCTATGGAAACAGATCATGATCTATTCGATGCCGCTGATCATTGCAGGCTTTGGTGGTATGATCAATGAGACCTTTGACCGGATCATGCTGGGATGGTGGTCGGTAAAACCAACACTTGCCGATGTTAAGTTGCAAGTGGGCACCTATGGAGCTTGCTATAAACTGTCCATTCTTATCACGCTTTTTATCCAGGCATTTCGCATGGGAGCCGAACCATTCTTTTTTAAACAAGCCCGTGGAGAAAACCCCCAACGTGTATATGCAAGAGTGATGAAATTTTTTGTGATCACCATTTGCGTCATGTTCCTGGTTGTGGCCCTGTTCCTCGATGTCTGGAAATATTTTATCCAAAGTAAAGTGTTGCGTGAAGGTATCTCTGTTGTACCCATTTTGCTATTGGCCAACATGTTCCTGGGCATTTACTATAACTTATCAATATGGTATAAACTCAGTAATAAAACAATGGCAGGTGCATGGATCACGATCATTGGAGCTGTTCTTACCATTATTATCAATTATGCATTTATTCCAACGTATGGATATATGGCATGCGCCTGGGCTACTTTTTTCTGTTATGGGAGCATGATGGTAATATCATTTGTGTGGGGACAAAAAGAATACCGTGTGCCGTATGCCTGGAAAAAACTCGTTGCATATATGGTAATTGTGGTAGCGTTTTACTTCCTGCATCGGGGGTTTATAACCATCGGCCTGAATGCCTGGGCCAACCGTGGTGTTGCCTTATTGCTGACATTACTGTTTGTGATGTTTGTTTTAAACATCGAAAGGAAAGAATTTCAGCGCCTGCCTTTTATCGGGAAATATTTGACTCCTAAAATGGGATGAATTATCCGTGAAGCGTGATGTTTATTTTATCTTTCATCATTTCAAGCACGGCTTGCTTTATTGCCAGGGTATCATAACCAGATTCGTGTTGTAGTTCCCTTGGTGAACCGTGTTCAATGATCGTGTCGGGGATACCCAGTATCCTGATCTCATTTTTATAACCCTGTGCATTGGCAAATTCAAGAATTGCACTTCCAAAACCACCCACTACTGTTCCGTCTTCCACGGTAATGATCTTTGGGTATTTACTCAGCGCTTCATGCAATAACTCTTCATCCACTGGTTTTGCAAAGCGCATATCATAATGCGCGATTTTTAGTCCGTCATTTTTCAAATCACGAATTGCAGCTGCGGCAAAATTTCCTGGGTGGCCCAGTGAAAGAATAGCAATCTCTTCACCCTCTCTCAGTTTTCTTCCACGGCCAATTTCTACTTCTTTCATCTCCGTTTTCCATTCGGGCATAACACCTTCACCCCGTGGATAGCGTATCACAAATGGATTTTTTGTCGAATCCAATTGGGCCGTATACATCAAATTGCGCAATTCACTTTCATTCATCGGTGCGCTGATAACCATATTAGGAATACAGCGCATATAGGCTATATCATAAGCACCATGGTGTGTAGCTCCATCTTCACCAACGAGTCCTGCCCGGTCCAGGCAAAATATGACCGGCAGATTCTGAATGGCCACATCATGGATCACCTGGTCGTAGGCCCGCTGCA
>DASXOT010000014.1:0-3091 GCA_036494065.1 Chitinophagaceae bacterium | reverse complement strand
ACATTTAAACCTGGCTCTGCAACATACCGTAGGAGGCGGGGACGGGATATTTCATTTTTATGAGGCGGGTCTTAAATATCAATTTATGGCCCAGGGAGTAAACGGAAGCCCTTTCTCTCTCACTGCGTATGGCAACATTGTTTCAACAGCTCAAAAATTCGATCCGCGCGATAGTTTGGAAAATTCCTTCAAAACATCTTCTGATAGATTGAGTGAACTGCTTCAATTGATGATTGCGAGAAGATTTGGCTCCGTTAGTCTTCAGCTAAGCGGTACTTTTTTACATACGAATCTTGTTATTCCTGGTGATCAAAATAATTTGATTTCAATCGGTGGCGCAATAAGATTCCCCATCAATCAACGATTCTATATCATCTCCGATTATTTTCATTCTTTTCGTAATCAGGAAAGCATTGACGCATGGCAGGCTCGTGGATTTACTCCGAGAGATGTATTTGGGATTGGCGTAGAAATATTAACTGCAGGCCATGTGTTCCATCTAAATTTTACAAATGCACGCAATATCCTGGAGAATCGCTTTTTACCCCGTACAACAGACTCCTGGGGCAAAGGTCAATTCCGTTGGGGTTTCACACTCACAAGAAATTTCACTTTGTTCCGACCAAAGAAAAGGAGCTAAGGTAAAGTATCAGGGCTCTTCTCAACTAACCATTCCACTTCGCCAAAACTAATTTTTTCTTCCAGCGAATGTTGAATGATGAGTTGGCCGTTTCGATCGACTGATTTGACGACCGCTATAAAATTTCGGTTGTCTTTTCTGAATTTTACTGGTTCATTCACTTTGTAAAGGGCGTCGTTGTACGACTTCAGAATAGGGTCGCGACCTTCTTCCGTTAATTGCCTGTACCATACATCAATTGTTTTGCAAAGGTCTTTTGCTAATTGGATGGTATCAAAGCTCTTTCCTGTTATCTGTCTTAATGAAACCGGGTTGCTGAGCAGGTCCTGGAAATGGGTTTGGTTTATATTAATACCGATCCCAATTACGGCCCATTGCCAATTTGAATTTGATGAGATTTCATCCTTTTGTTTTATACCCGTTTTGCTTTCCTTTTTATCCGCTTGGATGATGTTCTCAATGAGTATTCCTCCCAATTTTTGATTTCTCCAATAAAGGTCGTTAGGCCATTTGATCTTGAGTTCCCTGCCCGTGTGGTGATTAAGAAACTGATGAGTGGCACCAGCGATGCAGGCACTGAGATAAAATTGCTCGAAAGGTTGTAAGAAAGACGGCCTGGTAATAAGACTCATCGTAATATTGGCACCTTTTTCAGTGATCCAGGATTTACCGCGCTGACCTTTGCCGGCGGTCTGATCGTGGGCAAAATAACAGGTCCCGGGATGTGCCAGGTTGGAATGGATTTGATCGAGGGCATAGTTATTGGTGCTGCCTACGGATTGCAGCTCAATAAAGGGTTCACCCAGGTAATCATTAACAGGAGTGAGTGCCAATTAATCACTATTTTTGACAAAGATAGATGAGCAGCGATAAGAACCCCTGAAACCATTGCCGCGCATGGGCATGAGTGTGACGCTCGATAAAGGTCTTGGATAACCGAAAAACTGCCTGCGGGCAGAAGGTAAAATAAAAGCACCGGACGTTCGTCTCATACTATAAATCGCCTCAGATTTTTAACTAAAAAAAATTTGATTATTGGAACAATTGGCATTACTCGCTACCCGAAAAAAGAAAAGTGCTACCCGGTTAACGAAAAGTTCAAAAATCATTAAAACAATTATCCACGCAATTCAACAGAAAAAAGGAGAAAACATAATATCACTTGATCTGCGCAAAATTCCTGAAGCTGTTGCCGATTTTTTTATAGTCTGTGAAGCAAATAATCAACCACAGATAAGGGCGATTTCGGATTTTGTAGAAGAGCAGGTAAAGGAGAAGTGCGAAGAAATGCCCTACAGGCATGAGGGTATGAAGAACCTCCAGTGGGTTCTTATTGATTACGTAAATGTAGTGGTGCATATTATGCTGCCGGAGACGAGGAAGTTTTACAAGTTGGAAGATATGTGGAGTGATGCCGCTGCTGAGGAATACAATGAGTAAAATGCGTTTGTTAAATATTTCACCATAAAGAACAATTTTTATTAAAAAATCTTAATAGCAGGAGAAGAATAGAAAAATCTATGTCACAAGAACCATATAACAAAAACGATAGATCGAATTTACCTCGTTTTAATAATCGTCCTCCCGGTGATGATAACAACGCGCCCCGCAAAGGTCCTCGCTTTAGTATATATTGGGTATATGCAATCATCATTATTGTCTTGATTGGAATCCAATTGTACAGTCCATTTTCAAGCAGTACTACTAAAACGACACCGAATGAATTCAAGGAAATGGTTTTAAAAGGGGAAGTTCAGAAGTACACAATTATATCTAACAGGAATATCGTGCGGGTTTATCTGAGCCAGTCGGGGATAGATAAATACAGGGACAAGTTGAAAACGGGATTTAATGGAAAAGTGAACACCGAGGGACCTCATTTTTATTTTAAATATTCCGGTGATTTTGAGAAACAAATGGCCGATTTCTATGTGCAAAGCAATATTGCATTCAATAACCAGGTGCCTTATGATGTAGACCAGGAGCGTGACTGGTTTGGAGGTGCCGTGCAGTTTTTGATACCCTTAGTGTTATTCATTGCGCTGTGGGTACTGCTAATGCGCAAGATGGGCGGCAGTGCAGGTGGCGGTGGTGGCCCCGGTGGCATTTTTAATATTGGAAAATCAAGAGCCACTTTGTTTGATAAAGGAACAAAAGTCAATATCACTTTTGCTGATGTGGCTGGCCTGGATGAGGCGAAAGTGGAAGTAATGGAAATCGTTGATTTTTTAAAGAATCCAAAAAAATATACTTCACTGGGTGGCAAGATACCCAAGGGCGCACTTCTTATAGGTCCGCCGGGGACCGGTAAGACGTTACTTGCAAAAGCGATGGCCGGTGAAGCACAGGTTCCGTTCTTTAGTATGAGCGGTTCTGATTTTGTTGAGTTGTTTGTTGGAGTAGGAGCCAGTCGCGTCCGTGATCTTTTCAAACAAGCCCGGGAGAAAGCAC
>DASXOT010000013.1:0-4241 GCA_036494065.1 Chitinophagaceae bacterium | reverse complement strand
CGACAATGCGGGCGAAGTGTTAAAGACAAACCATAAGAAAAATGATGTCTGTGGCATCAAGATATTCATGGGGTCATCTACCGGGAATTTGCTCGTAGACAATCCTTCCACCCTTGATAAGATCTTTTCGGAATCCGAAGTATTAATCGCCACGCACTGTGAAGACGAAAAGATCATTCGTCAAAATCTTCAGAAAATAAAAGCTGAAAAGAATGAACTAACTGCCATTGATCATCCTACTATTCGCAATGAAGAAGCGTGTTTCGAATCCTCATTGAATGCCATCCGCATAGCACAGAGATATAATACACGACTTCATATCCTTCATATTTCAAGCGAAAAAGAATTGCAACTGTTCAGCAATATGAGGCCGCTAACCGAAAAAAGGATTACGGCGGAAGTTTGCGTGCATCATCTCCATTTCACCAGCGATGATTATGAAAGGCTAGGCAATCAAATCAAATGTAACCCTGCCATTAAATCGGCCAATAACAAACAGGCTTTATGGGAAGGCATATTAGACAACAGGCTGGATGTGATCGCTACCGACCATGCTCCCCATACCTGGCAGGAAAAAATGGAATCTTACGAAAAAGCACACGCAGGTTTGCCACTGGTTCAACATTCATTATTACTGATGCTCTACTATCATAAACAGGGAAAAATTTCCTTAGAGAAAATTGCGGAGAAAATGAGCCATGCAGTGGCAGATTGTTTCCAGGTCAAAGATCGGGGCTATATTCGGGAAGGATACTATGCCGACATGGTTATGGTAGACTTAAATAAGCCTGTCACCGTTTCGAAAGCAAATATTTTATATAAATGTGGGTGGAGTCCATTGGAAAATATGGAATTTCCTGCTTGCATCACTCATACTTTTGTAAGCGGAAACCTGGTGTTTGAAGGCGGGAAATGGAATGAATCGGAGAAAGGATTAAGATTAAAGTTTGAACGGTAATTGTCTTAATTCATTTTTACCACGTAGCCACATAGCAAATTAGATTTCTCCTATGTGTCCCTATTGTGCCTATGTGTTTAATTTCGAATTCAAGACAAGGTCGAAAGGAGAAAGAATTATTCATTTATTCGATGCTCTGAAATTGAATTTGTAATTCGCAATGGAGATAGACAGAACCACGTTCAGCGACATATCAATTTTTCATCCGGAAGAAGAGTTTTCTATCTTTCACAAGCTGAATTTTACCAAAACACGCGGCGGTAAAGAATGGCTGCAGCGATTCTTTACAGAGCCTCACCCCGACATAAAAAAAATCCTCGGCACACAAAGGATCATCAAAACCCTTCTTACCCATGTTGGCGACTGGCCTTCCGACATTAGTAATGGAACTATTTTAGTAATGGACAAGTTCCTGGATTATAGTCTTGACCCCATTTCGGCCAACCAAAATCCGCTTAATGATCTTACCTATAAATGGCTTCATCGTGAAGATTATGGAATGGTGAAATATTCAATGAAACATTTCGCCGATTTTTATCGCGGTATCAGGAGACTGGCAGAACAATTCAACGAGCCAGACAGCTTTCCGCCTTCATTTAAATTATATGTAGAAAGAATACTTCAATTACTGAGAGAAGCCCCTCTCAAAAGATTATCGGAAACAAAAAGAGCAGAGCCGTTAAGCCTTTCACAGAATTTATACTTTGCCTTTCATCTTCGTGACCATTACAAGACGGACACATTGGAGTTGATAGAGATTTTCTATCGTTTGGATGCCTGGTATTCGATGGCAATGGCTGTGAAAACATTTAATTTAAGTTTCCCGGAGTTTATTGAAACGGAACAGCCAGTTGTCCAGGCCCAGGGGCTTTATCATTTGCTACTGCAAAATGCAATGCCATATAATATTGAAATGAATCCGCAGCACAATTTTCTTTTTTTGACCGGGGCAAACATGGCGGGTAAAAGCACTTTCATTAAAGCTATTGGTTCGGCAGTTTTTCTTGCTCATCTTGGTATGGGAGTACCCGCGCAACAAATGAAGCTGACACTATTCGATGGATTGCTGACTAATATAAATGTGGTTGACAACATCGCCAAAGGCGAAAGCTTTTTCTTCAATGAAGTACAGCGCGTCAAAACCACCATCGAAAAGATCAACAATGGAAGAAAATGGCTGGTGCTAATAGACGAATTATTCAAAGGGACTAATGTGCAGGATGCCATGAAATGTTCCTCTACTGTTATCAAGGGACTTATTAAGATCAAAAATTCACTGTTTATTCTTTCGACGCATCTTTATGAAATCGGTGAGGAATTAAGAGTGTATCCCAACATCTCATTTAAATATTTTGAAACCACTGTCATCGGCGACCAGTTGGCATTCAGTTACCAGCTAAAAGACGGCATCAGCAACGATCGTTTTGGTTACCTGATTTTGAAAAAGGAGAAAGTGGTGGAGATGTTGGATCGACTATAGAACCAGGTTTTTTTGAAATTAAAAATTCAAAATGCAAAATATTTTAAAGCTAATTAAGGTCGTTTATTTTGTTGAAAGCTCGAGGCTCATAGCTCATAGCTCACGGCTGTTCTTTTGCATTTTGACTTTTAACTTTTTAACTTTTAATTACTCCCGGGCTCAAAGCAATATCGACGTACTACACTACAAATTTGAAATTGAGCTTTCAGATAAATCGGACACAATAAAAGGAAAGGCTTTTGTAACCGTGCAGTTCACGGAACCCTCTTCCAGATTTGAGTTAGACCTTACCTCCACAAACGGTAAGGGTAAAGGCATGATCGCCTACCTGGTGAATGAACACAATGAAGCAATTTCTTCAACACACGGACACGATAGCCTGCTGATCCATCTTAAAACCATGGCAAAAAAAGCGGAAACACGAACCTTTGAAATTCTTTACCAGGGAGTTCCTTCCGACGGGCTTATCATTTCGAAAAATCCTTACGGTGACAGGACTTTTTTTGCGGACAATTGGCCTAACCGTGCCCATAATTGGATTCCTTGCAAAGATGAACCAGGTGATAAAGCATCGTTTGAATTTATTGTTACAGCGCCGGCGCAATACAAAGTCGTTTCAAATGGCAGGTTGGAAGAAGAAAAAATGATGAATGATAACACAAAACTTACTCACTGGATCGAAGATGTTTCGCTTTCCACCAAGGTGATGGTAATCGGCGTGGCGAAGTTTGCAGTAAAACAGTTTGAAGACAGTCCGCCGGGCATTCCGGTATCGGCATGGACGTATGTACAAGACAGTGCCATCGGATTTCAAAATTATGCAGTGGCTCCGCGTATCATAAAATTCTATTCCGATTATATCGCACCTTATCCTTACAACAAGTTGGCGAATGTCCAAAGCAAGACGATTTTCGGTGGCATGGAAAATGCAAGCGCTATTTTTTATTTTGAACAATCGGCTGAACAACCGAGATCGCCTGAAGATATTATTGCGCACGAGATCGCACATCAATGGTTTGGAGATATGGCATCGGAAAAAAGTTTTGCCCATCTTTGGCTAAGTGAAGGCTTTGCTACTTATTTTGAAAATACCTATCTCGGGCATCAGTATGGAGCCGACAGTATGACGAAGCGATTCATGGAAGACAGGGAAAAAGTAATTGAGTTCGCGAAACAATCCGACAGGCCCGTTGTGGATTCATTGTCGCCATTCATGAATTTATTGAATCCAAACAGTTATCAAAAAGGGGGCTGGGTATTGCGCATGCTGCATCTGCAGATGGGTGATTCTGTTTTCCAAATGTTTATCCGTACATACTACGATCGCTTCAAAGGAAAAAACGCCGACACGGATGACCTGGAAAAAATTGCAGAAGAAGTATCCAAAAAAGATTGGAAACAATTCTTCACACAATGGTTATACAAGCCGGGGATCCCTCAACTGAGTGTGCAATGGGAATACAATGAAAAAGATAAAACAGTTAGTGTAACCGTAAACCAATTACAAACAGCGGGTGTCTTTCAATTTCCATTACAACTTGCAATTGAAAGTCAAACGGCAAAAGAAAAATTAGTCACCCTTCAAGTTTCCAAACCATCGGAAACCTTCAGTATTGACGGTGTGGACGAAGGCGTAACGCTTACAATCGATCCCTTAGTGAGCTTGTTGTATGACGGCACGATCCAAAAAATAAACCGCTAAATCCGGTTATTTTAACCACTTCCCGCCATAAATAATTTCTTACATTCAGCACGTGCTAGTAAAAACCTTTGGCAGTGCCGTTCATGGCGTTGAGGCCTTAA
>DASXOT010000012.1:0-5753 GCA_036494065.1 Chitinophagaceae bacterium | reverse complement strand
TTATAAAAAAACATTGATTTTAAATTTTTTTTAGGCCTTTACCGTTGTGCATTTCAAATAATTAATTAAAAAAAAATCTTCTTGCACATGCATGTCACATTTGGGTCAATCCATTTTTTAAATGTTTGAAACTAAACTTCTACAGCTTCATTTCACCGATATTTGACAGCATGGACTCGTCATTCATCATTCATAATTCACGACAAATTCATATAGCCATCTTCGCGTCAG
The DNA here is from genome assembly GCA_036494065.1 of Chitinophagaceae bacterium. Classification (GTDB taxonomy): domain Bacteria; phylum Bacteroidota; class Bacteroidia; order Chitinophagales; family Chitinophagaceae; genus VBAU01. The sequence goes on along the minus strand of DASXOT010000012.1, from coordinate 5,522 downwards.
GCGCCGGGTCCAACGCGCAGAAGATCATTGATCATTTTAAAAACTCTTCACTGGCAAGGATCGCTTTGATCGTTTGCAATAAAAAAAATGCAGGTGTGCTGGAAATTGCCAAAAAAGAGGATATCAGTTCTCTCATCATCGAAAAAGAAAAATTTTTTCAGGGCAATGGCTATCTCGATGAGTTGAAAGAACACAAAATCGAATTTATTGTTCTTGCGGGTTTTCTCTGGAAGATCCCATCTATATTAATTAATAGTTATCCGAAGCGTATCATAAATATCCACCCGGCATTACTACCTAAGCACGGGGGCAAGGGAATGTATGGGCAAAATGTTCATGAGGCCGTTATAAATGGAAAAGAAGTTGAAAGCGGCATCACCATTCACTACATTGATGAACACTATGATAATGGCGACATTATTCTCCAGGTTAAATGCCCCGTAAGGAAGAACGATACACCTGAAATCCTGGCAAATCGTATTCATGCGCTGGAACACGCGAACTACCCGATAGTTATTGAAGAGATCGTGAGAAAACTGCGAGCTATGAGTTACGAGCTATAGACAATGTTTTTATAAAGGGCTCGAAGCTCATGGCTCATAGCTGTACTTTACAATACAATTTGCAATTTGTTTATTTACTTGCAGGGTAATTGCTCCCTTTTGAAGAAAAGAACTTTCCATATTTACTGTTTTTCCGCAATTGTCCTTCTTTGTTTTATCGCCCCGAAAGTTCATGCACAGTATCATGTCAAAGGAACAGTGTATGATAGTTCAAAGCTCTATCCGCTTGAATCAGTGACAGTGATGAGTTCTGCGGGAAAAGGTGTGCTCACTGACGTGAATGGCAACTATCAAATTGAAGTAGGAGAAAAAGATTCGATCTGGTTTTCCTACCTGGGAAAGCCCACCGTCAAGTATCCCGTATTAAAGATGACCGATCCAACCCATTTTGATATTTCCCTTCGAATAAATGTTACCGTTTTAAGGAACGTTACTGTTTCTCCACGGAATTACCGCCTGGATTCCCTCCAAAACAGGATTGATTACGCAAAAGTGTTCGACTACGAAAAGCCAAAATTAAAGGCAACAATGGGTGGAGGACCCGGTGGCGTGGGAGTTGGTTTTGACCTGGACCAGATCATAGAGATGTTTCAATTCAGAAAGAATAAAAACATGCTGAGGTTCCAGGAACGGCTGATCGAGGAAGAGCATGATAAATACGTCGACCATCGCTTCAGTAAGCAATTGGTGCGAAGACTGACCAATCTCACCGGGGGAAAACTGGACAGCTTTATGGTTCTCTACCGGCCAACTTACGATTTTACAATAGGTACTTCAGACTACGACTTCCAGACTTATATTAAAAGATGTTTCGAACAGTTCAATGCGTCCGATGCGGATAAGCCGCGCTCTTTTTAATAGTCAGAGGTCCAAGAGTTAGGAGTTCAGGGCGGACCACGGTCGATAGTCCATAGCCCACAGTTGCTAACCATGGTTGACAGTTGTCAATACCGTGAACCACCTGCTGGCTCTGTGACTCGCTGACATCTGACCAATGACTCCTGACTCCCGGCTCTGAACTCCGCTTCGCGGCTCACGATAAAATCCTAACTTTCTGCATCAATTGATACGTCATTTATGAGAAATTTATTAATCAACTCCTTTCGCTTCTTTTTTTTGAGACTGGTCGCAATCGCGACTATCATTCTTTTTAGCCTGTCATCGTCGGCACAACTACCAAAAGTTCCCAGTAGGCTTTTAGTTAAGGATGAAGCTACTACCACCCCGGCTACTACAGCTCATTCTCCAGTATTGATGGAAGTATCTCCCGCATCAGCAGGAATGTCTTCAGAACGCCTGGCAAGAATTAATGATTTAGTAAAGGAGTACGTTGATAAAAAATGGATTGCGGGCGCTGCTGTGCTCGTGGCGAGAAATGGAAAGATCGTTTATTACAAGGGACTCGGCTATGATGACATCGACAAAAAAACGCCCATGAAAAGAGATGCGATTTGCCGAATTGCCTCTCAAAGCAAGGCCATTACCAGCGTGGCGGTTATGATGCTGTATGAAGATGGAAAAATTTTATTGAATGATCCTATCAGCAAATACATCCCGGAATTTAAGAACCCCAGGGTGCTGGACAAATTCAATCCTGCCGACTCCTCATATACTACAGTGCCCGCAAAAAGGGAAATCACCATCCGTGATTTACTGACACATACATCAGGCATTGCCTATGCGCAAATAGGTACCAAAGAATCCAATGCCATTTACTATAAAGCAGGTGTAGTGGGCGGAATAGGCGTTGATAAAATATTACTGGCCGATAAAATGAAGATTCTTGGTGGTCTGCCACTCATGCACCAGCCAGGTGAAAAATGGACCTACGGCTTAAATACAGATCTATTGGGTTATCTCGTTGAAGTGGTGAGCGGCATGAGTCTCGACCAGTTTTTAAGGAAAAAGATATTTGAACCATTAGGCATGAAGGATACCTACTTCTATTTGCCAAAAGATAAATGGAGCCGGCTCGCCACTCTGTATACTGAGGATTCAACAAAACATGTCCAGAAGGACGGCGACACCTACCAATTGAATGGAACCATGTATGTAAACTATCCCGACATGGATGGAACCTATTATTCGGGTGGTGGCGGGTTATCGTCTACCGCTTACGACTATTCGATTTTTATGCAGATGATGCTCAATGGCGGTGAGTATAATGGTAAAAGAATATTGAGCCGGGCTACCATTCGGATGATGACAACGAACCAGATCGGCGATCTTGATTTTGGCGATGATAAATTTGGTTTGGGCTTTGGAATCTATACGGACAAAAGCGCCGCAAAAAATCCTCCTTCCACCGGTACATTTTATTGGGGTGGAATGTTCAGCTCATCCTATTGGATCGATCCAAAAGAAAAGATCATCGCACAATTTTTCCTGCAACAATTCCCAAACAGCCACGGTGAGATTCACGACAAATTCAAGGCCCTTGTGTACCAGGCAATAAATGACTAGAAAGGGCAATCTAAGTTGACAGAAACAAAATTTTGCAATGGCCGATCATCAACTGCACAACGAATTAAAAAAAGAATTCCAGTTAGAAAGATTGATTTTTTTTAGCGATGCTGTCTTCGCAATCGCTATAACATTGCTTGTGATCGAAATAAAAATACCGGATAAAGAAGTACTCAAGGATCATGGCGGCATTTCAGATGCTCATTTGTTGAATGCATTGAAGCACCTTCTGCCACAATTCATCGGGTTCCTCATTAGTTTTATGCTGATCGGACTTTATTGGAGAATACATCATCGCATGTTTGGTTTTGTAACCAGTTATGACAATAAATTACTTATATTAAATCTTTTTTTTCTCTTTTTTATCGCCTTAATGCCCTTCAGCACCGGTTTTTATAGTGAGTACCTCGGAGATGAGCTTTTCGAAAAGCAGCTAAAAGTTCCCATGACCTTCTACGTCTTAAATTATTGCTGCATCGGGTTTATCAATTACTTCATGTGGCGACGCATCGGTAATCCAAAACGTAAGCTGGCAGAGCCGCCCATCCATCCATTTGTTCTGGAGATGGCGTATGCTAGATCATTATTGGTTCCTTTTATTTTCCTGGCGATGCTACCCGTGGCTTATTTCACCAACGTGTTCTTTGCCATTTGGATACCTACTTTCATTCCTGTTTTCATCCGCGTCATGAAAAAGAGAATCAAAAAAAAGCATTCATATACCGTTTAAAAATTTTAAATGAAAAACATATTCACGGCGCTACTTGTGATTACTTCCCTTAGGAGTTTTTCACAAACAGATTCCATTCCCTCATTTGTAAAAGACAGTCTTGATGAGTATGTGAATCGTGCTCTCACCGAGTGGCAGATACCCGGCATTGCAGTGTGCGTCGTGAAGAATGGAAAAGTGGTGATGATGAAAGGGTATGGTGTAAAAGATTATGACACGAAAGAAAAAGTAGACGAGAATACCTTATTCATGATTGGCAGTAATACCAAGGCTTTTACCGCCACGGCACTGGCGATGTTGGCTGCGGATAAAAAATTGTCGCTTGATGACAAGGTTACAAAATGGCTACCTGAGTTCAAGCTGGACAACACAGCAGCCGGCGAACAGGCAATTATTCGAGATCTTCTTTGTCACCGTATCGGCTTCCGCACTTTCCAGGGTGATTTTACCTATTGGACGAGTAACCTGACGCGGGGGGAAGTGATAGAGAAAATGAGTCATATAAAAGCTACTTACCCGTTCCGTACAACCTGGGGGTACACGAATGCAGCATTTTTAACGGCTGGCCAGATCATTCCAAAAGCGACTGGCATGCAATGGGAGGATTTTATCAAAACAAGAATTTTTGATCCCCTGGAAATGAAGAATACGCTGGCGCTAAGCAAAGACTTTCCTAATGCTCCCGATAAATGTTCACCTTATACGATGTCGGATGGCAAGTTGGTTAAAATCCCTTTTTGTTACATTGATAATTTAGCGCCGGCAGGCAGTATCGGTTCTTCTGTTAATGATATGAGTCATTGGGTGATGATGCAATTGGACAACGGAAAATATAACGGGCAGCAGGTTGTCCCGATTTCCGCAATTCAACAAACAAGAACGCCCCATTCTATTCTCGGTGACGGAGGTGCAATCTATAATGAAGGTCATTTTTCATTATATGGACTCGGATGGTTTCTTCAGGAGTATTGCGGAAGAAAAATTGTTTCTCACACCGGCGGAGTAAATGGTTTTGTGACAAGCGTGACATTGATCCCCGAGGATAACCTTGGCATCATTGTTTTTACAAATACCGATCAGAACTCGTTTTATGAAGCGCTAAAATGGGATATTATGGATGCCTATTTTGGCAAGCCCTATCGCAACTACAGTAAAGTCTATTTGGGTTTCTATAAACAACAATTCGATCGAGAACAGAAAAAAGACCAGGTGCTCAAAGATTCCGTTGCCATGCATTTGAAAACTGACTTGCCATTGACAGCATACGAAGGCGATTATTTTAATGACGTGTATGGAAATATGAGCGTGGTTTCGGAGGGTGGGCAGCTCAAAATGAAATTCTCACATCATCCCGATATGTATGCGAGGCTGGAATCATTAGGTGGCAACAGGTTTTACGCAACGTTCACCGACCCTGAATTCAGCAAAGCTGTATTTCCATTTCATAGTAAAGATGGAAAAGTAAAATCGGTGACAGTGAAGGTGGCCGATTTTGTCGAGTATAACCCGTACGAATTCGAAAAGAAAAACTGATTACCTGATGGAGGTTCATCATCACGCCGGGCTGGATCATGGGCACAAAAGGTTCAAAGAATATTTTTTAGAATTTCTGATGATCTTTCTTGCTGTGGTTCTTGGATTCCTTGCCGAAAACATGCGCGAACATATCAGCGACAATAGCAAGGAAAAAGAATTCATAAAAAGCCTCATTCAAAATTTAGAGGACGACACGTCAACACTAAAGAACACTATTGACGCCAATCTTG
>DASXOT010000011.1:0-2647 GCA_036494065.1 Chitinophagaceae bacterium | reverse complement strand
TAATTAATGAACCAATTCCTGTCGGCTGGTTGAATAGTCGCAGGAATATTAATCTTATTAATTGAAGTTTTCTTTAAATAAGAATTTGTTGGTAAAACTCTCAGGCGATTGATCACTCGTGAGAATTGCTTGTTTTGATTTTTTTTTTCGGGCTCTGCCGAAGGCGAATTCAATGCTTTTAGGGAATAAGCAGAAAAGTAAGGTGTTGATTTAATACTTTGTTTCATAGTTACAGATTTGTGTTAGTCTTTCATCAATATTGGAACGACAAAATAGACAAAATATGGCCCAATGTGCAAATCTTTGGCTGACTAAAATACCCGCGCAATGGTTTATCCCTATCTGTTTATCGTAAGTTTACTAGCAACACCTATCCGATCTTTCCTACCATCTTAGACGGCACAACCCATTCATCAAATTGTTCAGGAGTGACATAGCCAAGTTTTACTGCCATCTCCTTTAAAGTTGTTCCTTCTTTATGCGCTTTTTGCGCAATTTCGGCGGCTTTATAGTAGCCAATCTTTGTATTAAGTGCCGTAACGAGCATTAGAGAATTGTCAACATGCTTTTTGATATTTTCTTCGATAGGCTCAATGCCAATGGCGCATTTATCGTTAAATGATACGCATCCGTCGCCAATCAACCTCGCACTATGTAAAAAATTATAGATCATTACTGGTTTGAAAACGTTCAATTCAAAATGCCCGGTTGCCCCACCGATATTGATAGTGACATCATTTCCCAGCACCTGGGCTGCGATCATGGTCAACGCCTCACATTGTGTCGGATTTACTTTGCCGGGCATGATGGAGGATCCAGGTTCGTTATCCGGAATATGAATTTCACCGATACCACTTCGGGGACCTGAAGACAGCATTCGAATGTCGTTGGCGATTTTCATTAAACTTACAGCAACAGTTTTCAACGCACCATGCGATTCAACGATGGCATCGTGGGAGGCCAATGATTCAAATTTATTTTCAGCAGTTACAAACGGCAATTGGGTTAGGGAAGCAATGTGCGTCGCAACATTTTCAGAATAACCATCGGGAGTATTGATGCCAGTTCCAACGGCCGTCCCACCGAGGGCGAGTTCACTTAAATGGGGCAATGTATTTTTTATAGCTTTTAACCCATGATCCAATTGTGAAACATACCCGCTAAATTCCTGGCCAAGTGTTAACGGCGTCGCGTCCATAAAATGCGTGCGACCGATCTTCACTACATTCATGAATTGTTTGCTTTTCTCAATAAGACTATTTCTAAGTTTTTCAATACCCGGAATGGTTGTTTCTATCAGAATTTTATAAGCCGCAATGTGCATGGCTGTCGGAAATGTGTCATTCGATGATTGCGACTTATTGACGTCATCATTAGGATGAAGGAATTTTTCTTTATCAAGCAGACTTCCCCCATTTAAAACATGACCGCGATAAGCGACTACTTCGTTCACGTTCATGTTACTCTGCGTTCCGCTTCCAGTCTGCCATACAACCAGTGGAAAATAGTCATCCAATTTCCCTTCCAGGATCTCGTCGCAAACTTTGCCTATAATATCTGATTTCTCTCTGGAGAGCAAACCGGCTTCAAGATTTGTAATGGCAGCCGCTTTTTTTAAATAAGCAAAGGCGCGGATTATTTCTTTTGGCATTTTATTGATGTCCTGCGCAATCTTGAAGTTATCGATGCTTCGCTGGGTTTGCGCTCCATAATAAGCTTCTTCCGGAACTTTTACTTCTCCCATAGTGTCCTTCTCTATTCTATAACTCATATATATTTTTTTTCAAAGGCAAAGGTAATCAGTAGTTGAGTTCTGCCAATATGATAAGAATGTTGCACTAATGTTTGCGCAGGATTTTGTCGATATAAAAACGACGAATAATTGTAACTTTAACACTATAACATTGCTGCATGAAATTCCTGCTGTCAAAGAAAATGATTTTGGTTATTGTTCCACTTCTTGCAGTAATCCTTTTTTTTGCTTTTAGCTCTCACGAATCGACGATTGATTTTAATACACAGGTAAAGCCCATATTTAATAAGAAATGCATCACCTGTCACGGCGGGGTTCGACAGAAATCAAATTTTAGTTTGTTATTTCGTTCAGATGCACTGGCCATAAATAAATCGGGTAAGCCTGCTATTATTCCGGGCGATCCCGATCATAGTGAAATGATCAGGAGGCTAACGTTGAGTGATCCCGATGAACGAATGCCGTACAAACATGATGCGCTTACCAGGGACGAAATTGACATCTTACGTAAGTGGATTAAACAGGGCGCAAAATGGGGCGATCATTGGGCGTATGTTGCGGTAAAACCAGTTGCTGTTCCGGGTATAAAATCAAGTTGGGAAAAAAATGATGTAGATCACTTTATTTATAAAAAGCTCAATGACGAAAATTTGAAACCTTCGGAAGAAGCAGACAAACCAACTCTTCTTCGCAGAGCCAGTCTCGATTTGATTGGCATGCTGCCTTCGCAAAGAATCACTGACCAGTTTTTGAAAGATAATTCGGATAAAGCTTATGAAAACTTAATAGATTCTCTGCTGGCCTCGGACCACTTTGGTGAAAAATGGGCAGCTATGTGGCTTGATCTTGCAAGGTATGCCGACACAAAAGGCTACGAGAGAGATGACAGTCGTA
>DASXOT010000010.1:0-2619 GCA_036494065.1 Chitinophagaceae bacterium | reverse complement strand
TTGACTTTGGCAGTGTGATCGTCCACGTTTCGTCGGTCGCGAGGTTTTTGCCAATACTTTTCTCATAGTCCAATAATTCAATCACAGGAGAGCCATCGATTATTTTAGGTGGGTTGTTTCTAAACTCTTCCATCATGGCCGCAATTTGCTTTTGTCCATCCATTCCTTTTTTAGTAATGGAAATCAAATCTTCGAGGTAAAAGCCATATTGAACATACAGATCGACTAGTTTTTCAAACAGGCTCCTTCCCTTTTCCTTTTCATAAGCTGCCATTTCGCAGAGTAACGCGACAGCGCTTACAGCATCTTTGTCGCGCACTTTATCACCGATCATCAGTCCAAAACTTTCTTCGCCGCCGATGATGTAGTTCTCCTTCCCTTCTTTTTCAAGGATCAACTCCGCTATCCATTTAAAACCTGTCAATACGTTGTAGCATTTTACATTACTTTGTTGGGCTATCTTGTCAATCATATCGGTAGTCACAATCGTCTTGATCACCATATCGTTCGGCCTGGCAACGCCTTTCGCCTTTCTCGCTTCAATAACATAATTAAATGCCAGTACTGCTGTTTGATTTCCGTTCATTAACACCCAATCTCCATGATTATCTTTTACACCAATACCTACACGATCGCTATCAGGGTCAGTACCCAGGAGTATATCTGCATTCAATTCTTCGGCATTTTTTAATCCAATACTCATGGTGGCCTTTTCTTCAGGGTTTGGATAACCAACTGTAGGAAAATTTCCGTCGGGTTCCATCTGTTCCTTTACTATGTGTATATTAGTAAAACCAAACGCCTTCAGCACGGGAGGCACTAGTTTAATTCCACTGCCATGTATCGGCGTGTAAACGATTTTCAGGTCGTGCTGCTTTTGGATAATGTCCGGATAAACACTCAACCCCTTTACCATATTTATATAGGCTTCATCGAGATCTTTCCCAATGATCGTAATATTTTCACCGCTACCACTCCATTTTACATTGTCTACTGAGGCTATCTTTTCTACCTCTTTGATTACATTTTTATCATGAGGGGGTACAAGTTGCCCACCATCGGTCCAATAGGCCTTGTAACCATTGTATTCTTTCGGGTTGTGCGATGCCGTACAAACCACGCCGCCCTGGCATTTTAGAGTTCGAATAGCGAAAGACAATTCTGGTGTGGGGCGCAAGCTGTCAAATAAAAAAACTTTTATTCCATTGGCAGCAAAAACATTCGCCGTGGTTTCGGCAAAAAATCGACTGTTATTTCGGCTATCATGAGCAATCGCCACTTTTACACCTTCATTCGGAAAACTTTGCTTCAAATAATTTGCGTACCCCTGGGTAGCCATGCCTACAGTGTATTTGTTTATCCGATTGGTGCCAACGCCCATGATACCCCGCAAACCACCCGTTCCAAATTCAAGGTCTTTATAAAAAGCGTCCGCGAGTTGATCAGGGTTTTCTTTTTGCAGCCTTGTAATTTCGTCTTTCGTTTCCTGATCGAAATTGCCATTAAGCCACTTTTCAATCTTTGCCTGGATTGCTGCCTCCATAAACTTTGAATGTTATAGATAAATGTTAAATGAAGATAAGAATTTCAAAAGCAAATCTACTTCAATCAATCAAACGTATTTTTGTTTTTATAAGGTCAACATTTGTACAAAGCCCCGCTTCCGTTGTGTCACTCACTTCAACGTTCGGTAAAAAGCTCAGCACTTTATTTTATTGTAAATTAGCTTTAAAATAAAAAATGACCACAGCTAATCTTAAAAAAAATATCCAAGAAGCGGTCGATAAAATAAATGATACGAAGCTCCTCAATGCGGTTTATCCCATCTTAGAAAGAGAAATGGATAAGGACGAAGATTACGAATTAACCCCATCTCAAATAAAAGAATTGAATCTGCGCCTGAATGATCATAGATCAGGGAAAAATAAATCTTACCTATGGGACAACGTTAAAAACAATCTGCCAACTCCAAAAAAATGAGCTTCGTAATTGAAATTACCCATGAAGCGTTAAACGATGTTGCTATCGCGATAAAATAACAATACACTGTATCTTCCATTTAAGTCAAAATCCTAACAAAAAAATCAAAAGATCAAAAAAATAACCCGTACGTTGGAAAAACGAATATTTACATACCTATTAGCGATCATAGTGAGCGTTTATTCAATGGCCCAGGATTCCACGGGCAAAAAAAAACGACAGTGGTTGATCGGAAGCGTAAATGTATTGGGCTATGGTGGTTCTCTTATTATTCTCAACAACACCTGGTATAAAAACTACCCGCATACTTCATTTCATACATTCAACGATGATAAAGAATGGTTGCAGGTCGATAAGATTGGGCATGCATGGACAGCTTACAATACCGGCCGAATCTCAGCAGCTATGTGGCAATGGGCGGGTTTATCAGAAAAAAAATCAGCAATCATAGGCGGACTAAGTGGTGCAGCATATTTGACGGTCATCGAATTTTTAGATGGTCATTCTGCACAATGGGGCTGGAGCTGGGGTGACATGAGCGCTAACATTTTTGGCTCCGGTTTCTTTATCTCGCAACAATTACTATGGAATGAACAAAGAATTCAGTATAAATTTTCTTTTCATCATAAAGACTACGGG
>DASXOT010000009.1:0-2732 GCA_036494065.1 Chitinophagaceae bacterium | reverse complement strand
TTCCTTTAAATATTGCTGCGTTTCTTTTGCGGGTTTGTAATCATTATCTTGATGCAACCAGGGCAGTTCAGTGTCGCCAGAAATATTAAAATGTCATAGCCAGGATTCTTTGTCAAATTAGTAAACTCTATCCCTAGTTGTTTAATGTGTCCCCTAAAGGTTTTTGAAGAAAGTGTCAATATATAGCCCTTGAAAACCTTCAGATAGAAAAATTCTTCTTCCTTCCGTAGCTGTAACCTACTCAAAGGAAAGATGGAATATTTTTTAAACAGTCCTGCCGGCTGATTTTAGTTAGCATACTATATCAAATGGCATTACGTGTAGAGCCTAATTATGATAGTATATGATCGAGCGCAAAATGCGTCTTCAACCAATATCATTGAATAGCTTTTTGAACCTATCGTTTTGAGTTATTCTTTCTTTAACGTGAGTGTGAAGCTGCATAAAGCTTTTGAATTTTCTGTATCGGTCGCCAGGACTGTAATATTATAACTTCCTTCGGCAGTTCCCTTACCTGAAAAGATTTTTTTTACAGGATCAAAATGAATCCAGGAGGGCAATGGGTTGTCATTACTCAAATGGGCCGTATAGGTCAGTGTTTTTTCACCATCATCATCTACAAATGTTTTTTTCGGAACCTGGATGTGAAAGGGTTCGTTGACAGAAACCACCTGGTCCTTCAGTGAGTCAAAAACATACGGATCAAAATTGGAATGCTTCAGGCTATCCAGCAGATGGTCGAACCGCACCCAGTAAATAGCGCAGTCTTTTTCACTATGAGCATAACAATAAAATAGAAATTTATTGTCGTTTGTAACATACTGGCCGTAACGGTGTGCCACATCATTATTAATCTGCGGACCGAGACTTTTCGGATTTGTCCAGGTCTTGTCAGGTTTGCGGAAGCTAATGTATAGTTCACACTCAAAGTTGCGGTTCTCTTTTGCGCTGATTATTAAAAAAGATTCATCGCGTGATATAAAAAAATCGCCATTCCAGCCGGGGGCATTTACCGGTATCCCCAGACTTTGAACAAGAGTATCCGACCCTGATGTGGTAATCGTGCACACGTCAAAGCTTTTTGGCTTTTTATCTGCCCCAATAAATTGTCCACTTCCGGCATAGATGATGCCGCTGTTGGTTGGAGTAAAATCATACATCGCAACTGTTGCAGGAAATTGCGCTGGCTCACTCCATCCATTTTCTGTTCTTTTCGATTCCCAAATATTACCTTGATTATCGTCGAAATATAGAGTCCTGTCGTCAGGTGAAAGGGTCGGTGCGATACGATGCTCGGTGACTAAAAAAGGGCCCTTCCAGGCCCGATCCTGGTATTTAAAACAGTTTATTTTCAAATAATCATTATTTGCCCAGGTCTTGTTAGAACAATAATAAAATTCTTTGCCATCGCCAGAGAAAGCCACCCGGTTTGCAGAGAAATCAGGGCTATCAGCAAGTAGTTTGGGTGCAAAAAGTTCCGGCGTATTTCCGGCCGGTGTTTGACGGAGGTAAGCATCCGGCGTATCCCAAAATTTTGTTTGGGCTTGTATTGAAACAAAAGAAATCAAGATAAACGTGGATAGAAGAAATAATTTTTTCATGACTGTTTGCTTTGTATTTGGGTTGTCGGCTCATGTGAACCCTTTTCATCGCAAAAACAGCCAGCGTGCCGCCTTAATGTGCCTGTCGCTGCCTGATGATGAGCATGAAAATATCGTTGTACAAGTTATCACGAGAAAAGAAAAAAAACGAACCGACAGTCAAAAAAAGTATTAGTCCATTTTTTACTTTTTATGGTTTAAAAAAATGTTTTTGGGATAGATCTCCTGACGGCAGTTTTCCTTCAATGTCATCGCTATTCCCCTGATAAGGAATCCTTAGAGTTCTTCAACTACAAGTTGTCAAAAAAAGTATAAATGATATTGAAATATTTTCATGGCTTGCCAATTGTCCTTAATTTAGATGCTCTCAATCTTTTAACTAATAAAGTATATGCCAACAACTACATGTGAAATTTCAGGTAATGTGTATCGACTCGATTACACCAAAATGCCTTCCAAAAGAGGAATTTATTATTTCGGAAAAATACATAGTGACCCGATTGTGGGTTTTGCGTTTACTGCTTTAAATGGAGGCGGACACGAATTTGATGACAGCCGTGAACCTTTTCAAAAGCAGGAGGCCATTGTGAATGCGATCAGTAGTCACGAAAAAATTTAGCAATCAATGTTATTGTTGTTCATCTTCCGGTAGGCGTCTGCCGGTAGAGCCGGAATGAATCAACATGATGATTCTACTACCGCTTATTTTTTGAATAGAAATTTCCTCTTCAACCACTCCCTGACTGGTTCATCGTATAGTTTCAGGCAGCTATATGCGAGAATGAAAGAAGACACGAATACAATCAAAGCATAAGGAAATGCCTGTTGGAAGGAGGGCTTATGATCATATACCCAACCCGTATAAATATAGATCAAAGGATAATGGGTAATGTAAATGGGATATGAAATATCACCAAGAAACTTACATACGCGCCGTCCACTCCTGCTTTTTATTTCACCGCTGGCGCCAAGATAAATGATGAATGGAAACACAAGAATAATACTGAGAGAATCATAAAGCCCATTCATCCAGAGGTGTTCACTGCCACCAACTCGTGGGATCGAAAGAAAAATGATGACAAGCAAACTACACCAAACGAAAGCGTATCTTATTTGAGCGAGTTTACCGAT
>DASXOT010000008.1:0-4381 GCA_036494065.1 Chitinophagaceae bacterium | reverse complement strand
GGATAACCGACCAATTAGTTTGATGTATGAAAATCATTGTAACACTTCTTTTTATTTTCATTTATTTACCTTCTAATTCTCAAGACAAAGCTCTTAAATTTCATATAGAGTATGAAGAAATGAAAATGAAGGAAAAAGGTGAATGGTCGGAATGGAATTTTTTCGGTGATATAAATGAAGATATGAATAGTAATATTCTAATTGATTTTAGCAATAATAGCGTGACTTGGGATTATAGATTCAAACAAGATGATAGAAAATTCAGTTCATACAATATCATTTCTAGGAAAGAAGATACAACTTATGAGGATGTGAATTTTTATGCCACATATTTTAGGGTAAAGCAGGATAAAGACATTACTAATTATGAATTATGTTTCTTTGGATCAGACAAAGAACCGTATTATATATTATTAACTAAAACACCTTTAATTGAAACCAGATATTACCTGAAGAAGACTGATAAATAGAGATGTGATTAATCGGTTTTACTTTTGATGTCCCCACCGTGCAGCAGCAGCCTTTTGAGCTATCTCTTTACGTCTTTTAGCAGACAAGGATTTTGCTCTTGCCGGGCCTCCAATCTTGCCTCCTTTCTTTCCTAATGCCGCAGCCGCAGCGTTTAATTCGTTATCACTATTTTTGGTATCATTGCCAGTAGCTAAATCAACTATTGCTTTAGCTCTTTGATTGGCATCAGTGGGGAGTTTTTTCTTTTTAATCATAGTCCCACAAAGATATGGGAATTATATGCTTTTACGATCAAGCATTAACAACCAATTTATTAGTGGATAATTTCAAACTGATACACTACCAGGTGGCGGTAGTCTTCAAAAACTATCAGGATATTCTTAGATTAGCATAGAATATCAAAAATTCCCTGCTAATATGATCAAATTTATACAAGGTATTCACCCGATAGTATTTCTGTTAATTGCCGCTACTTTTGAAGTGAGCGGACACGCGAGCATGAGGACATCGATTTATCACCATACCGGGCTGACAAGAATGGGGTTCATGCTTATAGGCACTCTTCTGTTGTTGCAAATCATAAATTTCATTGCATTTCCCGCATTAAAAGCTAATTAATGATTGCAACTCCTCCATATCTGAAAAAAGGTGATATCATCGGTATCGTTTGTCCTTCAGGTTATATGCCGGTTGAAAAGGCTTCTGAATGCATTCGCGTATTGAACGAAGAATGGGGCTTTCAAACGAAAGTTGGAAAAACATTGGGCAATGAGTTCAATTATTTTTCAGGAACCGACGAAGAAAGACTAAGCGATTTTCAGCAGATGCTCGATGACGAAAGTGTAAAAGCTATTCTTTGTGCCCGGGGCGGATATGGGCTTAGCCGGATCATAGATAAAATAGATTTTAAAAAATTTAAAAGACAGCCCAAATGGATCATCGGCTATAGTGATGTTACTGTCCTGCATTCACATATTTATTCTAATTACTACATTTCTTCTATTCATGCGCCGATGGCTGCTGCTTTCAATGATGGAGGATATATAAACAGGTTTGTACAATCGTTGCGGCATACACTTGAAGGCAAGAAGATAAAATATATCTGTGAACCCCACGAGTTCAATAAAAAAGGTGAGGCCATCGGCGAATTGGTTGGCGGCAATTTAAGCCTGCTGGCACATTTGATAGGAACCGATTCAGATATTAAGACAAGAGGCCGTATACTGTTTCTTGAGGATGTAGGTGAATATCTATATAATATTGACCGCATGATGTACCAGTTAAAACGCAGTGGTAAACTATCAAAACTGGCTGGTCTTATCATTGGAAATTTTACTGATAATAAGGACACAGTACGACCATTTGGCGAAACGGCTTATGAGATCATACACGATGCGGTGAAGGATTATGATTATCCTGTTTGCTTTGGATTTCCTATAAGTCATGGTAAAGAAAACTATGCTTTTAAAATAGGCATTGGATACAAATTAGGCGTTCGAAAATCAAAAATTATTCTTGAAGAATAATTTGAATGAATCCGTCAGCATGCCAATGAATAGTACAAGTGGTTTTAGTCCTCCGCTAGCCGGTTCTATCTTTGAGACCATGAAAAATCAGTTTTTATTATTGACGATGCAGTTGATGCAGAAAACGATCTGTCTATGCGGTGTGGACAAGGCACAAATAAAGTATCAATAATTGATTTTGTTAAGATAAAGGATGGCAAACGCTCAGAGGCGCTTTTTTTTATGAAAACAATTGGAAAGTCTATAGGGACGTTGCCCTGGAGGAAGGATATATCACCGCTTACCAAATACTCATTGTACCCGAAGACACAGTGTCTAATTTTGATCTGATGCTGGTTACAGAATTTGCAGATAGTTCCCAATTGAATTTAAGTGAAAAAGATTTCAGCAGATCATCATTGAAACCAGGCCAAATGGCCCCAAATTGCTCGATGATCTTAAACCGAATGATTTTAGGCAAAATGTATTTTCCAGGAGAGCGAAAACGTTGTTTGAGGGAGAAAAAAAGTAAGCCGGGAAAGCACTATTCTGATCACCGGGTTTAGGCTCGTCAGTAATGGCTGTAATAATTTCTTATCCTCGAAATAAAATCTTTATAGATACTGTCCTTCATGCAACTGATGATCTCTTCGTCACGGGGCGGGTTGTCTCTTTTCCTGTTCAATATTTTTTTATCATCATCACCCAACGCTCTTTCGTCGCCAGTATAGCTGGCGAATTCGGTAGACCATGTTTCGCTTCCAATAACATTATCCGTCCAAAGCACTCTTCCTGTGGCGTCACGAACTACTACATTCAGATTTCCTTCTGAATACAGGGTTCTTTGAGTGGTCGTGACCCGCGCCTTGACTTTGGCATATTGTTTTACTACAGAATCCGGTTTGTAAACCGTTTCTTTCACCACTACGTCTTTTGAGATATCACGATTTGAATAGTTGTCTTTTATCCTGCCAATATTGATTTGTGTAAAATGCGTTTCAACTACTTCATCCGGAATAACGCCCAATCGCTCTGCCTCAGGAGAAGAATAAAATTTTACAAATTCATTCCCGCTATTATTTTGAAGTATTTGAACAATGTCATTTTCGTAGTTCTGCAACTGGTAATTGTATGAACTGTAACTAAAGCCATAATCCAATGCGGGAACAATAACTACGCGGGTCAAAGCTGAATTATAAGCATCATTTGACGCATTCTGGATGGTTACATTTCCGGGATCAAAGCCCAATGCGGTCTGAAATTCATGGTAGGCTGTTTTAAAACTCTGCCTGTCATTATTCCTTATGTATTGTAAACCGTGATTGTAATGTACATCCGCTGCTTTTCCTGCATATTCATTTAATTCAGAGGAATAGTCAGCCGGGTGGACCAGTTCAAAAGCAGAAGGCGTTTTGAAAATAGCATTGTATAGATTTTGCAGAGCGGAGTACTCATAATACATCCATTCCCATTTCAACTCATTGTCATTTTGTGAATAGTTCTGTATTTTATTTTCATGATCAGTAACAGCATATTTGTACGCATCCTGGATCACTGACCTCAGTTTAGGATCATTGGGATCTTTCTGCAATTTTTTTGCTGCGACCTGCACGGCATCATCGTAGTTGCCTTTTTCATATAATTTGCTTGCCGATCTGCAACCAGTCAGCCATAAACCAACAACAATTAGAACAAGTGAGTAAATATTTTTCATACGCATTGTTTTCTATCTGACGATCAGGAGCAGCTAATGTAACGATCCTGCGGCTGAATTAGTTCATCCTTAACATTTTCGTTAACGAAGGTTAACCGGTATTATTATCAAATTCAAGGATTATTTGGTCTCTGGCCTATCGATCGCGTGAATTCCCGGGTATTTATTCTTTCGACCAGCTAATATTTTAAAATATCCCTGATAAAATTATGATATTCATCAAACCTCGGAAGATTATTATGTCCACCACCATGAATGCGAATGAGCGTAATCTTATTGGGATTTAATTTTTGAAGAGCTTCACTGTGCCTGATCGGTATCAGCCGGTCTTTTGTTCCGTGAATGATATAGGTGTGGCATTGCACTTTTTGAATCCATTTGTCGGTCCTCAACTGGTAGCGTAGCATATACCTTACCGGAAGGATGGGAAGAAACCTCTCTATCACTCTGGTGAAATTGTAATAGGGTGAGTCCAGTATCAGATATCTTGGCCGGTTCTCAGAAGCAATTTTTGTGGCAAAGCCACTGCCGAGACTTCTTCCATACACGATGATATAATGTTCGTAAAATTGTTTCGCAAGGCTGCTGTAAACGTTTTGCATGTCGTCCAGCATTTCTTTTTCATTTCTCTTGCCCGTACTTTTTCCAAATCCTCGATAATCTACAAGAACCACGTCATAATTATAACGAT
>DASXOT010000007.1:0-6036 GCA_036494065.1 Chitinophagaceae bacterium | reverse complement strand
TAAATTTTAAAAACAGTTCTCTTTTCTTCTTAGCTTGAGCCAAACTAAAACTTTCTGTATGAAAAAAATACTTGGTTTTCTACTCTTTTCAACGATTTCCATTTTAGCATTTTCACAAATTCCTCTCACTGTGCTTCCCAGCGGCGGAAACAAAAAAGCGTCGGTGAGTGAACGCATTGGTCTTACTGATGTTGCGATCCATTACGACAGACCGGGAGTAAAAGGTCGTGAGGGAAAAATTTGGGGGCAATTAATCCCCGTTGGATTTACCGATCCGGGATTTGGCAGCAGTAAATCTGCACCCTGGAGAGCGGGTGCTAATGAAAACACAACTATAGAATTCAGCAATGATGTCAAAATAGAAGGTCAGCCGTTAGCTGCCGGGAAATATGGATTCTTTGTAGCCTATGATCCCAATGAATGCACACTGATCTTTTCAAAAAATTCGACTTCCTGGGGCCATTTTTACTATGATGACAAAGAGGATGCATTACGGGTGAAAGTAAAACCCGAGGCGCTTGACAAATCAGTCGAGTGGTTAAAATATGAATTTGGTAATGAAACAGAGAATGCAGCAACAATTGAACTGGAATGGGAAAAACTGATGATTCCCTTTAAAATAGAAACCGATTACGCAAGAGACCAGGTCGCTTCATTTAGAAGAGAATTAAGATCGGACAGAGGATTTATTTGGGAAGGCTGGGACCAGGCTGCACAATGGTGCGTTGATCACAATACTAACCTTGACGAGGGGTTGCTTTGGGCAGATTCAGCCACCAGTGTAACTTTCGGCGGAGACAAGAGTTTTCAATCGTGGAGTACAAAGGCCCAGATTTTAAAAAAATTAGGACGAGCTGCAGAGGCAGATGAGGTAATGAAAAAAGCTCTTCCCCTGGGCAGTATGAACGAACTTCATCAATACGGCCGTCAGTTGATCCAGCAAAAAATGTATAAAGATGCTCTTGATGTTTTTAAAATGAATTTTGATAAAAATCCGAATCAGTTCACAACGCTAATGGGACTTGTGAGAGGTTATTCCGCCAATGGAGATTACAAGAATGCGTTGAAATATGCCAACCAGGCTTTGCCGCTCGCGCCGAACCAGCTGAACAAAACGAACGTTGAAACGATCATCGATAAGTTGAAACAGGGGAAAGACGTGAATTGAGATAGTACGCAGTAGTCAGCATCTGCGGACGCCATGGGAAGTCTTTTTAAAAGCAAACCAGCTTCAAACGACAGAATCAAATATTGTCCCTTTGGAATTTTGGTTCTTGTGATTTGTTTTTGGCTATCCAGAAGGACTGCGACCTCATGGCTCAGATCTCTTGAAAAAGGGCTAAGTCAATTGATTCGCATTTAATCTTGTCGGATTGTCGGGTATTTTAAGTTTGGTATACACTTGTGCGGTTAACATACCGGGTATTGCTGTTGCTGAAAGCAAAGCAAGGAAGGAATATTTAATTGTCAGGGGCGATTGTTTCAAGAGATTTGTGAAAACAAATACAAAGATTTATTTAGTCAATCTTTAAAAAGTTATCAAGTATAGTGCGGATAAGGGATTTATAGTATAATTTATACTGTTCAATCTGCAAGGAAATTAACATTCCGGGCAATGGGTTTTTACAGCACTTTCGAGGAACAGTTAAATCGGAAACATACTCTGTACATTTTGGCTAACCAAATTAACTGGCAACAATTTGAGGAAAGCTTTAAAGATTTGTATTGTCCCGATAATGGGCGGCCTGCCAAACCAATCCGCCGCATGGTATCGCTGCTGGTGTTAAAGCATATTCGCAATCTTAGTGATGAAAGTGTAGTAGAGCAGTGGGCTGAGAATGCCTACTATCAATACTTTAGCGGTGAACAAAGTTTTGTAGCAAAAGTGTCGTGTGAAGCTTCAGAACTGGTTCATTTCAAAAACGCATTGGAGAAAAGGGTATAGAGCTCATCTTGAAGGAAAGTATCCGCGTCAATGGCAAAGATGGAAGAGAAGATGAGGGCACTGTAGATACTACTGTTCAGGAAAAAAACATCACTTATCCTAAGATAATAAACTATACAGAAAAATAATAAACAAATGTATAGCCATAGCACAGGACCAGGACATTGAATCAAGACAAAGTTATCGCTGCACTATAAAAAAACTTGCTTATCAGCAAGGTTTCCGTAATCATCGTAAAAATTATAAAAAGGCCCGCAAGGCAGATAAGAAAATAAAAACCATTGCGGGGCGCCTGGTGCGGGAATTGGAAAGAAAACTACCAGCAGCAGTTAATGCTGATGATCTGGTACTGTTTAAAAAAATATTATCGCAAAAGCGCAGTGATAGCAATAAAATTTATAGTCTTCATGAGCCGCATGTTCAATGTATCAGCGAAGGCAAAGAACATAAAAAGTATGAGTTTGGAACTAAAGTATCCATCATCACCACTAAAAAAACCGGAGTGATAATCGGTGCATTGAACATACCTAAAATGATTACGATGCACATACAGTAGATCCTGCTTTTGAGCAGCAACGACGATTAACAAACATTGTTCTTAAACGGGCATTTATGGATCAGGGTTATCGGGGGGTCAGCGAGGTAAGAGGAACTAAAATAGAAATACCTAAACCCTTTAATAAAGCTCTCAATGGCTATCAACAAGACCAATGAAAGAAAGGCTTTAAACGAACGGCAGCTCTGGAACTCAGAATCGGGCATCTTAAAGAAGCTCATCGCTTAAGCCGCAATTTTTACAAAGGCATTAACGGAGATGACATCAATGTAATGCTTGCTGCTGCCGCAATGAACTTCAAAAGGATGATGAACATCTACAAAAGATGTTTTTGGCCCTTATTTATCGAATCTTACAAATCTTTATACAGCCCTTGATATCTCAAAATTTTACCTTCAGTCATACGATGAGTTTTTAAGGGTCGACTATTTACGATCTCACTATTGACGCCCCCTGGGCCCCTCCCCTCCCCCGCCTCCAACCTACCTTGTGTTTGATGTGCAGTCTTCTGGAGCAATTGATGCAACCCTGAGAGGACTCATTACGCATACAAAGCATTAACCGTTGTGTGGCAAATCCACCGACCCGGCTCTCATAGATACAGACGCTTTCCGGTCTCCGAATGATGAACTAAACTATATATTTTAGACTGTAAATATCGCTTTCCGGAAAGCACGAACCATGAGAAAAACAAGCAAATAAATTGGGAAAAAAACAAACGCAGTTTGATCGATTCGCCAAACTTTGTCATCAGCAAAATACTAATCGTGAGAGAAAATATTGGTCTCAATTGCATCCAAGCACCTCGCAAAGCTTTGCATGCAGTAAATCGCCACGAAGATTTTTGGCAATAATCTTTCCGGTAGGGTCTATAAGCATATTAAAGGGTATGCTATTTATGCGATAAAGCTGTGCTGCCGCATTATTCCACCATTGCAGATCGCTCACGTGTGTCCATGTAAGGCTGTCTCGATGTATAGCGCCCAACCAGTTGTCTTTGCCACCGGGTCTGTCTAGTGACACGCCCAGCACGGTAAAGTTCTTTTGCTTGAATTGTTTGAAATTTTGCACCACGTTTGGATTCTCTGCACGGCAGGGTCCGCACCAGCTTGCCCAGAAATCAACCAGTACAAATTTACCTCTGAAAGAAGAAAGGCTCACTGGTGTGCCTGTTGTATCTGGTTGTGTAAAGTCTAGCGCGCTTGTGCCTACTGCACCAATCTTATTGTATTCAATATAGGAGTAGAGATTTTTACTGACCGCATAGTTTTTTATAGAGGCATCAAGTTTATTATATCTTTTTTCCAGCAATAAGGGATCGTCATATACTTCCGCAGTTACCATTAACATAAACGGTGTTACAGCCGATTTGGGTTTGGATGCCACAAATTGATCTATCCGATTTTGAATCACAACCCTGATTGAATCATAAGTTTTCATCAGCGCGTCGTATTGAGGTTTTTGAGCCGCTTTGTTAATAGCATTAACTGTGGTGTTCAGTGACGCAATGAGAGGATTAAAAATTTCCTGGAACTTCATAAAGTCCAGGTGAGAAGCAGAGCCGGTAATTTTTAGGTGTTGAATGTTTGCTTTACTACCGGCAACAGTTATCTTTTTATCTTCAAGGTAGATATATTGTTGAGGCTCGTCACCGACTTGCAGTTTGCAGAGTACCGGCTCGTCAACAGAACCAATTATCACAAATTTTCCGTTTGTCACTTTACTGGCCGCCATTTCGCTGTTATCATTGGCATTTAAAATTTTGACAGCCGTTCCTTCTGCAATACCTGTAATTGCTCCATCAATTTCATAGGACGGTTTTTGTGCGAAAACATACAGGGGAAATAGAAACAAAATGATTAAAAAACGTTGCATATTATTTTTTATGGTGTCTTTCTTTTAAAATGGTTATCACGTCATTCAGTTTGAAGCCTTTAGCCTGCAGCAAAATTAGAAAATGAAAGAGAAGATCGGAAGCCTCATTTAAAAATAAATCATCATTTGCGTCCTTGGATTCAATCACCAGTTCAACTGCCTCTTCTCCCAGCTTTTGTGCAATTTTATTAATACCTGAGTGAAATAATTTGCGCACATATGACCTTTCATCATCACTCGTCTTTCGTAATTCAATAATATGTTCCAAGTAGTTTAAAAAATCTTCTGTGTGATTCTTTTCGCTCCAGCAGGTATCAGCCCCGGTATGACAAACAGGACCAGTTGGCTCAGCCTTGATCAATAAGGTATCATCGTCACAATCACTCATTACCTCTTTCAAAAGCAGGAAATTCCCACTTTCTTCGCCCTTGGTCCACAATCGCCTCTTGCTACGGCTATAAAACGTAACCTTCCCCTCTCTCATTGTCTTTTGCAGTGCTTCATCGTTCATAAACCCCAGCATCAAAACTTTTTGAGTTTTTGAGTCCTGAATAATTGCCGGTGCCAGGCCGTCCGGATATTTTTTAAAATCAATTTTCATTTATACCGTTCCTTTAAATGCCGGTTATTTTAGAAACCGATACGGGTTGAATGTGTTTAATATCGGCTATTTGTTTGATGTGCTGTCTTCACCATTATCATGTGGTCGATGGTCTCTATAACGTGATCGTCGCATTCTTTCTCTTGCGATCATAAAAATTATTACAACTGCAATGGCCGCAATATAGACGATCATAAATTATATCCTTTGCTTATTAATTTTTGTGAATACAAGAAGTTCCTGTGTTAACCGATTATCCATGTTTGAGCTATCGCCACTGCACCTGTCTCATATTCTTACTTCTATCCCTTGCTGCAGCAAATATCGTTTCAAATCAGGTATGCCTATTTCTTTAAAATGAAAAATACTGGCCGCAAGAGCAGCGTCAGCCAACCCCGTCTTGAATACTTCTGCAAAATGTTCCATTCTGCCACCACCACCTGAGGCTATCACCGGCACTGGCAAGTTAGCTGCCAATTGCTTTGTTATATCAATGGCAAAGCCATGTTTTGTTCCATCATGGTTCATCGACGTAAGGAGAATTTCACCGGCACCCAACATTACACCTTGCTTTGCCCAATCAAAACAAAGTTTATCGGTTTTTGTTCTGCCTCCATTTAAATACACATACCATTCTCCATCGTCCTCTTGCCTCGTATCAATTGCCAGCACCACACCTTGGCTTCCAAACTCACTTGCAAGGTCGTTTATCAACGGCGGGTTTTTAAACGCTGCCGTATTTACGGATATTTTATCAGCCCCATTTTGCAATAAAACGCTAACATCTTCCACACCATTAATACCACCACCGACAGTAAACGGAATATTGATGTGATGAGATATCTTGCTGACCAGTTCACCCAAAGTCTTTCTTTTCTCGATAGTAGCAGTAATATCAAGAAATACCAATTCATCCGCTCCCTGTTGAGCATACAATGAGCCCAGTTCCACCGGGTCGCCGGCATCACGCAAATTCACAAAATGGGTACCTTTTACCGTACGGCCATCTTTAATGTCCAGGCACGGTATGATCCTTTTTGTTAAACCGCGTGTTATGTT
>DASXOT010000006.1:0-2519 GCA_036494065.1 Chitinophagaceae bacterium | reverse complement strand
CGTAGTGCAACTCGAAGGGAAAGAAATTCTTCTTGCTAAAAAAGAATTTGAGCTGCTCCATTTATTAGCCTCTCGTCCCGGTCGCGTTTTTTTAAGAAATGAGATCCTGAGCCAGGTTTGGGGGAATGATGTCATTGTTGGCGATCGCACAATTGATGTTCATATTCGTAAAATCCGGCAAAAGCTGGGCGTGGATTGTATTACCACTGTAAAAGGAGTGGGGTATAAATTTGAGCTATAAGCTACGAGCCGCGAGCCTTGAGCTATGAGGAAGAAAACTTTAATATAAAGCTCACGGCTCGTAGCTTTGTCCCAATGCTAAACACAAAAAATGTTTCTCCGCGAAAGCTTTCCGCACTCACAGCCCTGATACTTGCTGTGCCGGTAAGTGTCGGCATTTACCTCCTTCATCAAAGCTGGCAGGTGTTACTCATAGCGTTTTTCGTGATCTTTATCGGCAGCTACCTCCTGATCTCATTTACTCTTGAGCGTTTTATTTACAGGAAGATCAAGCTTATCTATAAATTCATTTACCAGACAAAAGCCAGTAAAAAAGAAGAAGTATATTATCAATACCTGTTGCCTCAAAAAAGTATTGATGAGGTAAGAGAGGATGTTGAAAAATGGGCTGAAAAACAGGCAGAGGAAATTGAAATACTGAAGAGAAATGAACAGTTTCGAAAAGAGTTTTTGCAAAACCTGGCACACGAATTCAAAACGCCTGTATTCGCGATACAGGGTTATGTCGATACGTTATTGCAGGGAGCTTTGGAAAATCCAGAGGTTAATCGCCCATTTCTCGAAAAGACTTCAAGGAATATTGACCGGCTCACAAATCTTATCAATGACCTGGACGAGATTTCGAAACTGGAGCGTGGTGAGCAGGTTATCTATAAACAAAATTTCATTATACAGGATTTAGTTAAAGAAGTTTTTGAAAGTCTCTCTCTAAAAGCCGAACAAAAAAACATCCGTTGCGGCATCAAGAAAGGCTGTGAATCGCCGCTAACTCTTTTTGCCGACAAAGAAAAGATCAGGCAGGTGATTTTGAATATGGTCGAGAACTCGATCAAATATGGCAAATATGGAGGTACCGTCACAGCCAGCATGTACATTACCGACGAACGTCATGTACTGATTGAAATAAGCGACGATGGAATCGGAATGGCGGAGCGACATCTTTCCAGGATATTTGAACGTTTTTATCGCACCGAAGAAGGACGCAGTCTTGACATCACAGGAAGCGGCCTGGGACTTGCAATTTGCAAACATATTATTGAAGCACACGGGCAAGCCATTCATGTTCGCAGCACCGAGCATGTAGGCACAACCATCGGCTTTACCCTGGAAAGAAAGAAAGAATAGTATTTGTAATATCTTACCAACAATAACATTTCTTCTTTGTCAGCGCCAACAATAACCGGGTTAAAAAAAGTTCTGTCACCATGGATGCTTTGGGGCCTGGGAGTTGGTTATGTGATCTCCGGTATGTATTTCGGATGGAATATTGGTTTGAAAGAAGGAGGCACACTGGGGTTAGCCATCGCCACATTTTTTATTATCATTCTTTATGTAACGTTCACGTTTAGTTATACCGAGTTAGCTTGTGCCATTCCAAAAGCCGGAGGTGGTTTTGATTATGCAACGCGCGCTTTGGGAAAAAATTGGGGTTTCATCGCGGGCATGGCGCAGAATATAGAATTCATCTTTGCACCACCAGCCATTGCCTCCGCTATCGGAGCTTATTTCAATTTGTTTTTTCCGCAACTATCAGTTTTATCCATTGCTATATTCAGTTATGTTGTGTTTACCGCATTGAATATTTATGGCATTAAAGCTGCCGCTATTTTTGAATTAGTCATTACCATTCTTGCCGTGGGCGAGTTGTTGTTATTTTCTGGAATCACCTTACCACATTTCGAACTAAAGAACTTGCAGCACAATGCTTTTCCCCATGGATGGGCAGGTGCATTTGCAGCTACTCCTTTTGCTATCTGGTTTTTCCTGGGTATTGAAGGAGTTGGCAACGTAGCCGAGGAAACGATCCGCCCGCAACGCACGATTTTTTTTGGATTCGGCTCCGCTATTATTACACTGGTAATTCTGTGCGTGCTCACGTTCATAAGCGCCACCGGTGTAGCCGGTTGGGAAGCGATCGTTTACAAAAGCAATGGCGGTACTTCCGATTCGCCATTACCATTAGCCCTGAGTCATGTAGTAAGCAGTAATAATATGCTTTATCATTTATTGATTACGGTGGGCCTTTTTGGATTAGTAGCCTCCTTTCATGGTCTTATATTAGCAGCAGGCAGGGCAAGCTTCGAATTTGGAAGAGTTGGATTTGCGCCTGGTTTCATAAAAAATATTCACACAAAATTTCAGACGCCATCAAATGCCCTGCTGGTGAACATGGGAATTGGAATTATCGCTCTATTCACTCAAAAAACCGATGAAATCATTACGATCTCCGTATTCGGCGCGCTTACATTATATATCATCTCGATGATCGCACTATTGAG
>DASXOT010000005.1:0-3085 GCA_036494065.1 Chitinophagaceae bacterium | reverse complement strand
CCACTTCCGTGGGAGAAAATGCAGTGCATGGAAGCGACAGCGATGAAAACGCTATGATCGAAGGTAATTTCTTTTTCAGCGGTCTTGAAAGAACCGAATCGATGTGAGGTCGCTTTTACTGGGTTTGAAACGTGAAGTCATAATACTGTAAGTGCTTTATCAAATCGCCGTTTTTATAGATCAGGTCCAGGTCCATGGTCAGGTTGTACTTTCCCGTCGTTAGGTTGAATTCTGAATACGGCATAAAAATCTGCGCATCATTGTACGATGCATCGTTGTAGCCCGGCTTAAGGCTTTTGTAAGCGGCAAGTTGCCCTTCCTTGGAACTATAGCTGGTATTTGTGGAAGTTAATTTCGTTCCGTCCTTTGTAGAAAAATAAACAGCGAGGTACGAATCTACATCCTTCATATTCGTCATGCCGAACTTTACATGAATTCGCATCCCTTTTATGCCGTTTTCAGTAACATCGTAGTCGACCCACATTTTATCAAAGGTCGCGTTCAGGCTGGAAGAAGTTCGCGTTGTTGTATTATTGGTAGTTGTGCTGCCAGGTTGGGTAAATTCAAAATCGTAATAGTTCAAATGTTGAATTAGTCCGCCTTGTTTATATATCAGTTCCACATTCATCGTTAAATTGTATTTGCCCCCATCAAGATCGAGTTCATCATAAGGCATAAAAAGATCAAGATCGTCGTAGTCGGTGGCATCACAGCAGGGATTCACGCTTCTGTATACGGCTACGTCACCACTGGTACTATTGAATTTCGAATTTTTATCTTTCAGGTTGTTTCCATAATCATCCTGGAAATAAATTGCCAAATAGGAATCTAAACCCTTCATTTCATAAGCACTGAATTTGATATGGATCCGCATTCCCTTAACTCCATCCTGGAGTATGTCGTAATCCACCCATTGCTTACTGAATGTGGCGTGAGGACTGAATAAATTGTGGCCGGTCACGTCCGAATGTGACTTACCTGCATTGACGTCATTCACATTGGTGAAAGCATGACTAAAAAAAGGAAAAACCGAAAACAAAAAAGCGGCTTGAGTTATCTTTTTCATTTTGCAAGAATTTGGTTGGTAGCAATTAATAATAAATATAATATTTTCAGCGGCGATCACAAAATTTTGGCCGGCATCCCGCTTAAAATCCCAAAGGTTTCTTTTCCTCAAGAAAATTATATATTTTATCGATACAAAATGTTAAACCACCATGAAATCCATTCTCATTGCCACGCTTCTTTTTCTTTTTATTCAAAGAGCCACGGCGCAGACACAGCTACCTCCGTTTGGTACCTACACCGCCAGTGAACTGCAGATGAAGGAGTGCGATTTTGACAAGGGAGCGGATGCCGTGATCCTGCTGGATGAAGCTTCTTCGAATTATGATGATGACTATGAATTAGTCACTACGCGGAGGATCAGGATAAAAATTCTACACGATAAGGGTATCGATAAAGGCAATATTGTGATACCTTTTTACTCAAAAGATCAATTTGAAACTATTCAAAACATTGAGGGGGAAACATATAATGAGAACCAGTCACCGGAGGTTTCCGCCCTGGATCGCAAGTCTGTATATACCGAACGGGTGAATGATTATTATTCCAGGAAAAAATTTGCAATGCCGAATGTAAAGGCGGGAAGTATTGTAGAGTATAAATATGAAAGCGTGATGAAAACGTACGGTGGCCTTGAACGATGGATATTTCAATCGGACATTCCCACTTCAAAAAGTTGCTATCTGCTGCAAATGATTCCCAGTGCAGAATTCAGTTATTCTGTAAGCAAAAAAAGTAATTACGATATCACCATCACTCCGAAACCAGACCTGGGCCAGGTTTATTTTGAAATGGACAAGCTGCCCGGGTTGCGATTTGAACCCTATATGGATGCTCCCAAGGAT
The DNA here is from genome assembly GCA_036494065.1 of Chitinophagaceae bacterium. Taxonomy (GTDB): domain Bacteria; phylum Bacteroidota; class Bacteroidia; order Chitinophagales; family Chitinophagaceae; genus VBAU01. The sequence continues at coordinate 1,175 of DASXOT010000005.1, read as the reverse complement.
TATTTTCAACGGGTAGAATTTCAATTGTCCGGTTATGTTAACAGAAATGGCAGTAAGCAATCGGTGAACAAAACATGGAGAGATATTGCGTACGATTTAAGTACCGACAGGGAAGTGGGCGGTATGCTAAAAAAAGATATTCCCAAAGCTGATGAGCTTAAATTTCTTGTCGAAAAAGAGACAACAAATATTGGCAAGGTCAATGCGATCTATAATTATTTCAAGAAGAATTTTACATGGGATGGCATCAACTCTACTTTCGCCAATAATGATCCAAAAAAAATTTGGGAAAAAAGAAGTGGCACATCCGCTGAATTAAACCTGCTCCTGGTTAGCCTCTTCCAATCGTTCGATATAGATGCATCACCCCTGCTTGTCGCGGAGAGGGATTACGGCAAAGTAGACCCCAAGCTCCCTTTTGTCGACCGGTTTAACAAGATAGTGGCAAATGTAAATGCCGATGGAAAGACCTTCATTATCGACGGCACTCAAAAATTCTGTCCCGCCGGTTTGACGCCATCATCTCTTTTGAATACCTATGCTCTTGTGATCAATAAAAAAACAACCGACCTGGTTACATTGAAGGCTAATAATGAGGGATATTTCTCTTCGGCGATTATAAACGATACACTGGAAAAAAATGGCCTCCTTCATGGCAGCTGCGATATCAAAGCAGACCAATACGCCAAGCAGGTAAAATCCGAATCAATTACTGACGATCAAAAAGCGGTTATCAGAAAATATGAAGAAACGAATCCCGGCCTGGGCATAAAAAACTTTACTTACGAAAATCTGGAAAACGATGCTGAGCCCCTATTGCAGCATTTACAATTTATTGAGCAATTTGATCAAAGTGGCGAATTTGTTTTATTAAACTATAATTTATTTACAGGTCTTGCAAAAAATCTTTTTACCCAGGACGAGCGTTTTACTAATGTAGATTTTGGCTACCCCATTTATACAAACATAGATGAAACGATTGAATTACCTGAGAATTGCTCAATAGAAGGAATACCCGCCAATAAAAAAATGGTGACGCCGGATGGAGATATTTCAGTCGTAAGGCAGATCACACAAACGGGTCATTCCGTCCATGTGCAAATCAGCTTTTAACAGACCGTAACTCTCGTCTCGTATGAGGATTACGAAGGTCTAAAAGAATTCTACAAGCAAAT
>DASXOT010000004.1:0-4194 GCA_036494065.1 Chitinophagaceae bacterium | reverse complement strand
TTTACTCTATGGGTATATCGATAACGAACCCGGAAAAAGTATACACATTCGTCAATCCGTTCTCTGGTTATGCACTTACCACTGCAAACGCAAATAAGGAATTAAAATTCTTGCGCATTATTTCTGAAAAAACGAAAATCTATTCCGACCTGATAGAAAAAGCTTACGAGCATGCGGCGACAATGGCAACTTATCCCGATAAAAATTCACTAGCGGATCAATTAAAAATTGTAGCAAGACTGATCAAAGGTGGTCTCAAAACAAGGGTGTACACCGTATCACTCGGCGGATTTGATACACATAAAAAGCAGGTTAACGCGAGTGATACAACAACCGGTGGTCACGCCGACCTGATGAAAACAATTTCAACCGCGATCAACGCTTTTCAAACTGACCTGGAAATGATGCAGCTGGATGATCGTGTACTGGGCATGACATTTTCAGAGTTTGGAAGGCGCATTAAATCCAATGCAAGCCTTGGCACTGATCATGGAGCGGCTGCGCCACTAATCATGTTTGGAAAGCACGTAAAGAAAGGAATCTTAGGGGAAAGTCCCGATATACCAGCAGATATACAGGTGGTGAACAATATACCTTTCCAATATGATTTCAGAAGTGTTTATTCTTCCATTCTCCAACAATGGTTTTGTGTAAAAGAACCAGAGCTAACTGATGTGTTACTACAGAGCTATCAACCGTTACCGCTGATCCAGGGCGGTCCCTGCGGGTTGCCGGAAGATATAGATAACACAAATAAAAACTCGCAACAATTAACATTAAAGATATCTCCTAATCCTTACGCGATCAATGCAACCATACAATTCAGTACAATGGGTGGCAATACAATGGTGCAGCTAATTGATTCGTTAGGCCAAGTCATAAAAATATTGACCAATAAAGATTATCCCGCCGGTACTTATAATATCGATGTGTATGATGACGGTCTGCCGGCCTCTGTTTATTTTCTTCGATTACAAAATAATTCATTACAAAAAGTGATAACGATCGTCAAAGTTGCACAATAGCGTTGATTTCTTTTGAACCACAAACCTGCCTGTCGTCAGGAGAGCGCACGGACACGAAGTATCGAAAGAAAAATTTTATTTCCCGTTTTTTTGAGCTCTAAATGACTTCTATCAGACACCGGAGCAACCCCGGTGTGACAACTAACAGTATACTGTCATGCCGGCTCCCGAGCCGCCATCTTCTTCATTGACTAATTTCAACCAAGTAATTTAATAAGTGGCGCGCCCCCCGGATATATCAAAGATAAATCCCGTATTAAAGCTCGACTCTTTTGAAACGATCCATGCCGAAATGGAGGCGACTTCTTCGATAGTTCCCAAACGATTCATGGGAATTTTAGCCGTCATATAGACTAGTTGTTCAGGAGCAGTTTTGTCATTCATAGGTGTTTTGATCACTGCAGGCGCCAACCCGTTTATCGTTATGCCGGTTTCAGCATATTCCTTCGCAATTCCTTTTACAAGGCCTATCACGCCGGCTTTGCTGGAAGAGTATCCAGCCATAAAAGGATTACCTTCTTTACCCGCGATAGAGGCAATCAGCAAGATTCTTCCGTAGTGATTTTTTTTCATTGATGGGAGCACATATTTTGTTACCAGGAAACTGCCGCGCAGGTTTACCGCATATACGTGATCAAAAGCATCAACCGGGTAGTCAATAATATTTGTTCCAGATGGTCCGACAATTCCTGCCGCATTGACCAGGATATCAATCTTTCCATATGCCAATTCAACTTTTTCAATATTGCTTCTTACCATTTCTTCTGATGCAACATCAACGTGATATCCCGCTACCACATAGCCCTTAGCAGCAAGGTTGTTTATTGTCTTTTCCAAAAGCTCTTTATTGATATCAAACAATGCAACAGTAGCCCCTTCTGAGGCCAGCCGTTCTGCAATTCCTCTTCCAAGACCTTCTGCTCCTCCGGTGATAATGGCAACCTGATTTTCGAATCTTTTCATAATTAAAACAAATAGTAAATGTTAGACGATCCTTAGACGATGTATCATTTTATTTGCATAATGCTGATAGCCGTCCCACCGCCCGGTGCTAATGATAAATCTAATTTCGATGAACTGTCAACAATCATCTTTTTGATCACATAGGCTTCAGGGTTTGTTTTCCAATCCGCACCTTCGCCATCAGCGTAGATGATTGCATTGTACTTTTTTCCTTTGGCTAAAAAATCTAACCTAATGGTTTCGGTTCTTGCATTCTCATCTGTGATGGCACCAATAAACCAATTATCTTTTCCTTTTTCTTTTCGTGCAATCGTAACATAATCGCCGGGTTCAGCTTCCAGTATTTTAGTATCATCCCAATCGACTGGCACATCTTTGATGAATTGAAATGCATCCGGCCGGGCTTCATAATTTTCCGGCAGATCAGCTACCATTTCTACGGGACTATAAATGGTAACATAAAGTGCCAGTTGTTTCGTCAATGTAGAATGTACAGATCGCTGCGGCGCAGAGGCCGCATATCCCTGAAGTTTAAAAATCCCGGGAGTAAAATCCATCGGGCCTCCCATTAACCTGGTAAAAGGTAAAATAGTTTCATGATCAGGGTGATTCCCATCACTGAATGCATGATATTCATTTCCACGTGCTGCTTCACAAGCCATGAAATTTGGATAAGTACGCTGCAAGCCTGTTGGCCTCACCGGTTCATGCGCATCAACCATGACGTGATATTGAATACCCTTTTTGAGAACCCTTTCGTAGTGATTTATCATCCATTGCCCATCATGATGTTCGCCGCGGGGAATGATCTTTCCAACATAACCCGTCTTTACAGCGGGGTATCCAAATTTTTTCATGAGTTGAAATGCTGTATCCATTTGCCGCTCGTAATTCGTGGCAGAACCCGAAGTTTCATTGTGCATGATCATACTCACTCCTTTTGATCGAGCATAGCCTGTAATTCCTTTAATATCAAAATCGGGATAGGGAGTTATAAAATCGAATACATTTTCTTTCCAGTTACCAAACCAATCCTCCCATCCCACGTCCCACCCTTCCACTAACACGCCTCCGAATTTATTCTTGGCTGCAAAATCAATGTAATGTTTTACATTGGCAGTATTGGCGCCATGTTTTCCGTTGGGAATCAGCTGTCCTTTGCTATCCGTACTATCGGGATAATCTGAATAGTTCCATGTACTCTTGCCTGTTTGCATTTCCCACCAGACGCCTACAAATTTCATTGGCTTTATCCATGATGTATTTTGAACTACAGCGGGCTCATTCAGGTTCAATATCATCTTCGACGCGAGAATATCCGTTGCTCTATCGCTAACGATAATAGTGCGCCACGGAGTGTGGGCAGGCGCATGCAAATAAGCTTTATTATTATATGCATCGGGCACAAGACTGGACGAAAGAATAAAATTAGATCGATCCACATGCAACTGCATGGCAGGGTAATTTAATAGTGCCGCTTCGTGAATATTAATATAGAGCCCGTCATCCGTTTTCATCATCAGGGGTGTTTGCACGGAAAAGGAATCTTCAACGGTGCGAACGGCAATGTCAGTAGCGGCGATTACAACCGGCCGATTGTCTATTTCGCTAATCTTGCTTGTAGTATAGCTATATTCATTGGTATCGAAGTCGCCGGGGATCCAAAAGGTTTTGTGATCACCGGCTAAACGGAACTGTGTAAACTCATCTTTTACGATAAAATAGCGTAACCCTTTTTGTTTGGGGAACTGATACCTAAAACCTACACCGTCGGAAAACACACGAAAAATGATATCAAGAAGTTTGCCCGAGGCGTGTTGTAAATGAATCGTCAGTTCTTCATAATTGTTTCGAATTTCTTTAACCTCTCCCCATACCGGTTTCCATGTCTCGTCCACCGATCGTCTGCTGTTACTAATAACTTTGAAATTTTTATAAAACAAGCTATCCTTCTCGAGGGAAAAACCCATTGAAGAATTTTTGATGACGTCTTTACCATTGAATGTTATGGCATAAAGGGGCGATCCGTTTTGATCAAGTGAGAATCGCAGGCTGACCTTGCCTTTGTTGACTTCGAAAGTGGATGGCTGGGAGAACGAAAAAATCCCAAAAAATAATGAGTAAGCAGTTAAGGCCAGTTTTTTTACCATTAGTATTGATTTATTAAACTAAGATATTTTATTTAATCACACGAATGCGGCTTTTC
>DASXOT010000003.1:0-3197 GCA_036494065.1 Chitinophagaceae bacterium | reverse complement strand
CCAGGCCTACGATAAAGAGCGAATAAGTGGTAGCAATAACAGGATCGATATTGAAAAAGAAAACGAGCACGGGGATCGTAAGGATTGAACCGCCACCACCCACAAGACCCAGCGAAAAGCCCATGAGCAACGATAAAAAATAACCAATGGCTTGTAGCATGGAGAACAAGATATAAATTAAAGTTTATAGAACGGAATAGCCTTTGAACCGGTTGCGTGAGCATAAGGAAACTGGCGGATCAGGTTGTGTACTCTTAGTGGCTCAAATATTTCTCAATGCAGTCAGTCGTAATTGGCCACTAATACAACAAGCCACAAAAAATACACAAAAATTTGAGTTTACCGGATTATTTGATAGTCGATGTTATCTACATGTTTTGTGTCATTATCTCTGTATCACCTCTGTATTCTCCGCGCCTCGTGGTTAATTTTGCCACGGAGGTGCACGAAGGACAGGATAAGAACGTGATGATCTAGCTAATTAGATAATAAAACAATAATACGCTTGTAAATGCATTTTTTATTTTGTTCCACTAGATTTAGCTTCTGTTAACTCCAAAACAATACTCATGATCAACATGGTTGTTTTCGATATGGCTGGCACCACGGTGAATGAAGGCAATATCGTGTATAAAACTCTTCAACAATCAATTAATGCGAAAGGGTTTGACTTTACCCTCGAACAGGTGCTTGCAGAAGGAGCCGGGAAAGAAAAATTCGAGGCGATCAAAAGTATCCTGGCTCACTATGCCAATAATCATGATGAAGAACTCGCAGCCGTGATATATAAAAACTTCATTGCCCAATTAGCCATGGCGTACGAAACGTTCGATATCCTGCCACAGTCCCATGCGGAAAAACTATTTCAAGAGCTTAGGAAAAAAAATATTCGAATAGCCCTGAATACCGGTTACAATGAAGAAACAGCATGGTCGCTGATCGATAAACTTGGTTGGCGCGAAGGTGTAGAATTTGAAACCCTGGTCACAGCAGATGATGTGAAAAATAATCGGCCAAATCCTGATATGATACGATTGGCCATGCTACGCTTTGGTATTACTGATGTCTCAACTGTAGCTAAGGTGGGAGATTCGATCATCGATATAGAAGAAGGAAAGAATGCCCGCTGCGGTTTGACGATCGGTATCACATCTGGCGCGCATACCCACGACCAACTCCATTCGGCAGAACCCGATTTCATTATTGACGATCTCCTCGAACTATTGCCTTTGTTAGATAAAACAAATTCACTTGCCAGGGATGTCCATTAATAAAATTAATTTCAATCAACACCAGTCGTTCGCTGCACTTTGATATCGCCTCAAATAGTCATTTACGCGGGTAACTAATGAGACTAAATGGTTTATGCGGCTATTTTCAAAAAAATATTTCAGACCCTGATACTCCCATCGGTGCATTTAAGATCACCAGATGCGAGTTCCAGTTTCCGGGAGGAGCTCTTTACAGAACCGGTTTGGCAGGCAGTGAAACATATCTGGCCCGTAAGTACCTTTAGTTATTAATAAACATAGTCTCCACCAATGACACTGGGAAAACTTTATGTTACCATTACCGCTTTTATGTTCTTAGCGCAATCTGCCACCGTGCTAAAAGCCCAGGAGATCAATGAAAATAATTTTGCACTCTATACAAGACAACAGGGACTATCGCACAACAACGTTCTCAGTATTTCACAGGACTCGACCGGATATTTATGGGTGGCAACCTCATTTGGGCTCAATCGGTTTAATGGAAATAATTTCCTGCAGTTTCACAGCAGTAGGGACAGTTCTTCACTTCCCACAGAATATATTTCCAATTTAGTATGGCTTAATCGACACGACCTGGCGGCATTTACTACAAACGGACTTTATGTTACAGATACCCGCAATGGCGAAACGAGGAATCTTTTGGTTCCATACGACGACAAACAATACCAGTACAAATTCAATAACATACTGGCGGTAAAAGCCAATTCTGCTGGTGATATATTTATCGTCACACGCTCTGGTTTTTATCATTTCGACGAACATTACCACCTTTTGTTTCGCTATGACTATTATACGCGGGACCAGGTGGCCCGAACGCCTTTCGCATTTGGAAGAAATCTTTTATCTATTGATGATCACAATTTCCTGGTGGTTACCAGTGTTGGTCTATACCACTATAATTGCGAAAGCAAAAAATTTAAAAGAATGACGGAGGCCGATTGTCCCCAGATTAGCGCCTTTATTAATTACCCCGGAACGGAATATGAGTTTTATCAACAGAAACCGGGATGTTTTTTGATCATGGCCCCCGATTCCAACAGGCTTATTTACGCAGATATTGCCAATAATAAAATTACATCCACCCATATTCCTTTTCAATCGGCCAGAAATGAATTTGATTACCGTTCCGTCCTGGTTTCCGTAAACGATACATTGATGTACCTGACCGGAAATGTCTCGGGCTTCTACAAGCTAACTCTTGACCCCGTGACCAGGAATATTCAATTTCATCCCAAAAAATACTTTGCATTCTATACCTGTAGTTATCTTTTTGAAGACAGGGATAATAATTTATGGATCGCAACGAATAAGGGATTACTCAGGCAGGGTAGCAGTCAATCGATGATCCGGCAAATTGCTGTTCCATCGTTCATCCAGGATTCGTTTCCCAATGCAGTTATCGATGATATTTATGCCACCGATAAAAGGATCTATGTAGCTACCCGCGGAAAAAGCGGGTTACTGATATTTAACAAGGAGTCATTTCAATTTCTTAACCGCCTCAGTTTTGAAAACTTTACCCGGAGCCCTAATTCAATTTACGCGGTTGAATCGGCGAGAGATACCACCCTGTTTGTAGGCACTTATGGACCCCTGTTTTCCCTCAACATGAAAAACAATCATCTTACGGAGATGTCCTTGGAAAAATGGAACAAAGAAGAAAGTTGGATCGCTGACTTGTGTAAAGCAAGAGATAAAAATATATGGGTGGCTTCCGATAATATTTATAAATATGATGCTGCGACAAATAAAGTGTCCGTTGTATTAAATCGTGAAGATGTTGCTGACAAAATCCAATGGGCGGCACGTATCCGGGAAGATGCTTCAGGAAATATATGGGTAGCGGGTCATGGCCTGCTTCGATACAATGTAGGACTGAAGAAAATCGATCGCGTACTGGATTCTTTTCCATACATCCGAATGCCG
>DASXOT010000002.1:0-2626 GCA_036494065.1 Chitinophagaceae bacterium | reverse complement strand
CATAAAAAGCAAAGCAGGTTGCGGCTTGTCGGAAATCATATTAACCGGTTTTTATAAAATTAACTTTATTTAGACAATGATTTGAGTTGTTTGGATAGAATTACTTGCTTTTCCCAACAACAGCATTGGGCTCAGGAATTTCGGATATCCTTTATCTCAAAAACGGAATGATGAACCGGCTTTTCTTTGATAGCTCTCGTCAAAGCCTTAAGAATTTGTCTTATGCTGACTAAGGCTTTGCTTCTTGCTTTCGATCTCCAGGAGGGAATAAGTTCAGCTATGCCATAAAAAGGAAGCAATAGCACAGGCCACCAATGACCAGGCCCAACTACATACCAAGGACGAATAAAACTGCAGTTCAGATCTCTACTTAAGCAATAATTTTCTCCTTCTTTCCTTACTTCCTGGTAGACTTTCATAATATTACTCGGAGACATAGCGACACTTATGTAAATGAAATGAGAAACACATGCTTGTAGGGCGGTATCAGCAGAAGCTTTCACACTCTTTAGATCAATCTCTTTAAAAAGATTAGCCTTTTTGGGGGAGGGATGTGGCACTCCAAGCAATTGAACAAAGATCGATTGGAACGGAATATGCTCGGCAAAGGTCCTTGCATCAAATGGATTTCCCACTATCACTTCTGTACCCTTTGGGACTTTATTTTCACTACCCTTCCTAACCAATACAATAACGCGATAGTTTTTGCCTAATAATTTTTTTGCCAATCTGGATCCAATATAACCAGTGCCACCTGTGACAAATACCGGAGGTTTGTCAACTTTCTCTGCCCGGGAAAGTATTTGAATCTTTTCAGTAGTTATAATTGATTCTATCATGGGAAAAAGTTATGCAATCCAAAAAATCATGGCAGGCTTGGTAGCAATCCAATTTGTCTTAATACACCGGCTAAATCCCAAAAAAGTTTTCCCTCTTTTATTTTGCCATTTTCAATTTTGAGAAAAGAAATCCCATTGATAGTTACTGGCTTTCCAGAGGCCGGAATTTTTAAGAATGATCCATGATGATTTCCATCCGCTAACCAGTGCATCACAATACGGTCTTCATTTTCTACATAATCTAAAAGCGTGTAATGAATATTAGGAAACGCATGCAGCACATTATCAAGCCAGCTTTTCACTCCATCTAACCCCGTTCTTTTTTTGTTGCCACTAAAATCCTCTCCTTCATAATCGAGGCTATATAACTGGATGATTTTATCATCCACTTTGGTATTCCACGTATCAATGACGGTTTGCGCAAATGGGTTTGTTTTAATTCCTTTCTGTTCTACCATTTCATCCATTGTCATAAATCTGTTTTAATTGTTTAAAGCAAGTTTTTGTTGCCCGTCTTTCCAGTCATGCATAAAAAAAGAACGAAGATTTTTGATGGCCATGCTTACACGGGTTTTCACTGTTCCAAGAGGCATATCCATAAGTTTAGCTATTTCCTTTTGAGTAAGTCCTTTGAAATACATCAGCTCTACTACCTGTTGCTCCTCTCGCCGCAGCATTCCAAGTAATTTACGAAGGCCAATGGTATCTGGTAACTGATTTGTCATCTTACAATTGACAACAATTGAAATGTCTTCGCTCAATATGGCAGCCTTACCTCTTTTATATTGCTTGCTTCGATAATAATCGATGCAAACATTCCTTGTAATATTATAAAGCCATGTAAATAGTCTTCCTTTAGCGGGATCATAGCTTCCCCGGCTTGTCCACGCCTTCACAAATGCATCTTGCAAGAGGTTTTCGGCTATGTGGGCATCATTTACCCAGGTAATTAAAGTTCCATGAAGCACCCGGGCGAACCGGTTATATATTTTTTCGAAGGATTGATGATCATCGCTGTGCAGGGCGACAATTAATTCTTCCTCATTTAGGTTTGGTGTCTTGGTCTTGGTCATAGCAGGTAATTGATGACACAAATATGGAGAAATGAGTTGTTCAGTTACAAGGCCAGAATTTGTTCATTTTTTGTTCATCGGCTTTGTCCTCAATGGAGTCTTTTCTCTTCCAGCCACAGTATATCGGCAAGTTTTTCCACTGCCTTTTTTAAATTACGACGATAAGTACTAAAGCTCATATACAGGAAGTCTGCAGTTTGCTCCTGGCTGCCAACGGGATTGATAAAAGTCCTGAATAAAACACGATGCAGCATTTCATCTTTAGGAGAATGCTCCAATGAATCGACCGTATTTTTTATTTTGTCGGTCAAGGTAAGAGCGAGGTTAATGTCGGATTTCTCCAGCTGATTGTCCCGGATCACAAAATTGGTTTGAAGCAGAGGATTGCTGGTGAGCTTTTTGGGACTGTCAATCAATTTCAACGCGTCGTACACGGCATCGAAAAATTGTTGTTCATTGAGATGAACAGTATTGTCTTTCGCTACGGCAGCCGATTCTTCTTCATTGATCTCTCTTTTACCCATTAACTCAAGCCATGCAAGCGGGGGTCGTTCCCGCCAATCGTGCACATACCAGCCATGGGGCGTTTTGTTGATTTCATAATCGAGTTCCGCAACGCGATGCAAATCCGCATAGCTTAGCACCTGGCTCCAAAAATCGGGGTGAGCACAACTAAGCACACTTATAGCAAGACCAGGCGTAAAATAATATTGA
>DASXOT010000001.1:0-2676 GCA_036494065.1 Chitinophagaceae bacterium | reverse complement strand
CTGACCCACACTATTGATGATTGCTGATATCGGTGGCAGGGATGCTATGGCATTCGTTGTGCTTTGCGCTTCCCGGCTATCATTACTCTGCTCTCCCAACCAGGTTGATGCCTGTTTGTTCAGGCTTTCAAGGTATGTAGGCAAATTATTGATCAATAATTTTACCTGTGGCACCATTTTCGGGACGATCATCCATCCCAGCAATGCAAAGCAAAGAATGACTGCGAAGAAAACGATCAGGGAGCCAATCGAACGACGAATTTTTTTTCTTTCAAGCCAGGTCACTGGTGCATTAAGCACGATGGTGATGACGATGGCAAAAAACAGAAGTAGGATTATGCTTAGTACTTCGTGTGCAAACCATATCGCTATGAATAAACCTGCGGCAAGATAAATTATTCGTGAAACTGACTTGTATTCCATCTGTTTCGATTGCAATCATGAAAATACTGAAACCATTTCTTAATTCAGGCAGTAACAAAAAAGAAACAGGGCCAATAAAGGCCCTGTCAAAAGGTTTCACTAACAAATAATTTAAAATGCCTTTTTTACTCCTTCTTGTACATTGGCATTTTCGGGATAAAGAACAGCTTTGATGTAATTAGTTGTGCTTAGAAATTTTTGCGCCGCTTTTTGAAGATCCTGTACAGTCAGCGCGTCTACCCTTTTTTCATAATCCAGGAAATTCTCAGGATTATCCTGGTCTATAAACGATTGAGACAGACTATTGAGCCAGGTATCGTTTTCCTGCAAATGCGCAGCGTATTGTTTCTTCCATGTCTCTTTTACTTTGTCAAGATCTTTTTGATCAACGCCTTTATCCTGTGCATTCTTGATCAAATCAAAAAGAGCGTCCGTAAGCTTGTCGACATTTTCCGGCCCGCAGGGGATATTAGCAGAGATGGTGTAATGTACGTAGGGCCTTCTCTGAATGCCTCCACTTAATCCTCCTCCATAAATGCCACTCATTTCTTCTCTCAGCTTTTCTATGACTTTAATATTGATGGCCTCGATTAATGCTCTGAAAGCAAGAGTTTCTTCGGCACTGTATTGAGTTTCGCCCGACCAAAGGATATTAATAAAACTTTGTGGTTCTTTCCCTTTCTTGATATTAGCTAATAAAGCACCCTGTATTGGCCTTGCTCCATTATCCTTGTATTTATGTTCCTCTGGCTTTGCGGGTAAAGACCCAAGATATTTTTCAAACAAAGGCTTTGCCACTGCCGGATCAATATTTCCAACAAAAGTGAAGTGCATACCATCCGCATTTCCAAATATTTTCTGGTAGTCAGACACAATATTATCCAGCTTCAGGTCCTGGTATTCTTCAAGAGTGGGAACACCACTTACCCAGGGGCTATTATTGTATGCAATCCTGGTGAGGGTATCCTGGAAAAAATACCTGGGATTTGACTTCAGGAACTGCAACTGACTTTTTTGTTTGGAGAGGTATGAATTAAACAACACCTCATCCCGCCTGGGTTGTGTAAAATATAAATTTACGAGTTGCAGAAAAGTCTCAAAATCTTTTACACTGCTATTTCCCTGGATGCCTTCTTCGTTGTCATTGACATAAGGTGATGCACTAACCGTTTTGCCGGAGAGAAATTTTTCAAGATCGGTTGGCGTCATGTCTTTTACGCCCATTTCATTGATCAGTTCTGTCGAGTGCTTGGCATTATCCTTATCTTCCAGGGGAAAATTTTGCCATCCACCCCAGCGCCATGCATCCATCAGGATCTCGTCGTTTTTGAAATTTGTTGGTTTGTAAGTGATCGTGACTCCGTTGCTTAACGTAAGGTCCGTAGTACCCAGCTTTTCATTTTTTGTTTCGGATATTATTTTTCCCGGGGCAAGCGAGCCATCCATTAAGCTTGTAGCGACCGCTTTTTCTTCATATGGTTTTACTTGCTGACTGGCTGCAGCAACAACCTGTTTTTCAAGATCGCTGTCGGAAGGTAATTTGTCCTTTGTTTTCGTGGGCGCAGTTATGAGCGCAAATGCATTAGTGGGAGCGGGCATTTTTTTAGCCACCTCATTGATCTCATTTAACGTAATGCCAGGCAGAATCTGTTTGAGAAAATTATACCTGTTTTCTGCGCCCGGGATAGGGTCACTTGCCAAATAATTATCGATATAATTTGAAACAAGAACTGCGGATAAGGTTTTGTCTTTTTCTTTTGAGCCCTGTTCCGCTTCATTGAGCATATTTGCTTTTGCTCTTTCCAACTCAGTAGCCAAAAATCCAAATTTTCTTGCCCTTTCCGTTTCGGCAAGAAGTGCATCGAGTGCTTCTTTTGGTGTGTTACTGCCCAGGAGAGCGGCTGAAATAAAAGCATCGTATCCACGGATAAATTGATCCGTGCCGGTGAAAGCGCCAACGAATGGAGGGTTTTCTTTTTGTGTCAGCTCGTTGAGGCGTTCATTGATCAATGCATTGATCAATTCTTTTTTTACCGATTCACGATAGTCACCCCATGTTTTTATTTTTTTGGCTGGCGTGATATAATTAAATACTTCAAGCAATGAATTGGTTGCTTCATCATCTGTTATCACCATTGCTTCCGGCCTGGTTCTCGCAGCAATGGGTGTAATAGCCGGTCTTGGCTTTTCATTGGGAGGGTTTTTAAATCCACTAAAATGTGCAATGATCTTTTTTTCGGCTTCCGCTGGGTC